>NZ_JBHXKE010000045.1:0-44137 GCF_042722765.1 Kitasatospora sp. NPDC058406 | reverse complement strand
GTGCTGTACCCGCCCGCCCGCGTCACGAACGGCGACCGCCGCGCGTGCGGCCACGACCGCCGCGCGTGCCTAGATGTAGCCCTCGCGGACCGCGTGGGCCACCGCGTGCGCCCGGTTGCGCAGCTGCAGACGCGTGGTCAGACCGTGCAGCACGTTCTTGACGGTCCGCTCGGAGTAGGACAGCCGGGCCGCGATCTCCCCGGTGTCCCACCCCTCCGCAACCAGCCGCAGCACGTCCGACTCGCGCTCCGACAGGCCCGCCGGCGCATGGCCCGGCATCCCCTGGACGGACCGTTGCAACCGGCCCACCTGGGCGATCAGCCGGCCCTGGAGATCGGCCGGCAGATCGCCGTCGCCCCGGGCGGCGGCCAGCACCGCGCGGCCGAGCCGCTCCGGCGTGGCCTCCCGGCGCCACAGGATCGCGGCCACCCCGCACTCCACGGCCTCCAACAGCTCGGTCTCACGCATCCGCTCGACCACCAGCACCACCCGCTGCCCGGCACCGCGCACCAGCCGGCGCAGGGCGGCCGTGGCAGCGGCGTCGGCGGACTCGGTGACCAGCACGGTGACCGTGCCCGGCGCGGACGTGCCGGTCGGATCCACCACCGCCACCCCCGGGAACCGGCGCAGCTGCGCCTCCGCGCCCGCCCGGGACAGCGGATCGGCAGCCTGGACGGCCACCGGAACGGTCGCCGAACGGGCCGTGGCACCCACGGTGCCACCCGAAGGACGGGCCGGAGCCGGCGCGGTCACCTGGGGGTGGACGGCCGGAGCGGCACCGGGAGTCACAAGAGGGTTCGCGGCGACGGAACGGGACGCCACCGGCCGTTGCGGTGGAACGGTGCGCGCGACCGGCGCCGACGCCCGCCCCGCCGGAACCCGGCGGTCGTACTCGGTGTGCAGGACAGTCAAATCTGGCCCCCTCCTGGGAAAACAGGCCCGGCCACCCCGGCGGCGGACGCCGAACCGTACGGGCGCCGCGTGCCCCGGGGGTGGTGAACCGTTCAACGGCGATCCGGGAGCGCTGCCCGTGCCCCGGACCCAGGCTCCATGCTTCCCGTCGGGGACCGCTCCCGGCCATCGTGGTCCACCACGAGATCTGGCCACGGGCCGGGACCACGGTCCCACCCGGAACCGGGCCCCGGGTCACCCCCGCGGCCGCGACCGGGCCCACGGCCACCGCCGACCCCGGGACCCCGGTCACAGCCACCGCGACGGACCCGACCAGGTGCCGGTTCCCCGCCCCGCCCCTCCTCCGCCCGGGCCCCCTCGACGCCCCGCGGAGCGGTCGTACGCAACACGCGCACGACATTTCGCCGAGGCGCGAACCGGACCATGGGGCGAACGCGTGAATAGGAGGTCAAGCTGTTTACCCGATACAACGGCAGACACTGCCCGTTCGGACAGCGACGGGTGCCCGGAGAGGGCAGAGGGGAGAAGGGGAGCACGGATGAGGACCGCCACGTCCACCCGCCTCGCGGAACGCGAACCGCACCTGCGGCGGATCACCGACCACACCGAGGCCGCCCGCGCCGGCACCGGCAGCGTCCTGCTGATCACCGGCGCCGCCGGCACCGGCCGCAGCGCCCTCCTCGCCGAGGCCGCCCGCCAGGCCGGCGCGGCCGGCACCACCGTGCTCCGCTCCCGCTGCTCGGCCGACGAGCGGGCCACCCCCTACGCCGCCGCCCGCCAGCTCTTCGACACCGGCCCCGCCCCGGTCGGCCCGTACGGCCACGTCCCCTACGGCCACTTCCCGTACGGCAACCCGCCGAACCCCTATGGCACCGGCACCGCCACCGATCCGGACACCGCCGAGGCCACCCTCTGGTCCCTGCTCCGCCTGCACGCCAACCACCACCCCGTACTGCTCGCCGTCGACGACATCCACCTCGCCGACGAACCCTCCCGCCGCTGGCTGCGCCAGGTCGCCCGCCGGATCGACCGGCTGCCCGTCCTGCTGCTCGTCACCGAACGCCGCCAGAACACCCTCGCCACCCCGCCCGACCGGTTCGGCCGCGACCTGCCCGCCGAGCTCGCCGCCACCCTCCGCCTCGGCCCGCTCAGCACCCCCACCGCCGTCCGCCTCGCCGAGGAACACCTCGGCCCCGGCACGCCCCCCACCCTCGCCGCCGACTGCGCCCGCGCCACCGGCGGCAACCCGCTGCTGCTCACCGCCCTCCTCTCCGACCTCGGGCCGGGGCGGTACGAGCCGGGACCCAGCCACTACGAGCCGGGGTACGGGCGGCGCGCGCTGGGACCGGCACACCGCGAGCTGGAGCCCGTCCCGGGGCCCTACACCGCCGGTGCGGGGCCGTTCACCGCCGGCGCGCGGCCGTACGCGGGCACGGCCGCCCTGTACGCCGTCGGTGCCGGACCGGACCTCGGACCGGACCTCGGGCTCGACCTGGGTCTCGACCTCGGCCTCGGCCGGGACCTCGGGCTCGACCTCGACCTCGGCCCCGGCCCCGGTCCCGGCGCCGGTGCGGCCGCCGCCGAAGGGGCCCACCCCCGCACCGCCGCCGCGGTCGCCCTCCCCGACGACCCGGCGACCCTCCCCGACGACGACGGCGCCCTCCCCGACACATGCGCCGCCCTGCCCGGCGGCGCCTTCGCCGAAGCCGTCGACACCTGGCTGCACGGCGGCGGCGACCAGGCCGTCACCGCCGCCCGCGTCCTCGCCCGGATGCGCGAACACCCCGCCGCGGCCACCACCGCCCCCGGCACCGCCCACGCCGACCTCGTCCCCCTGCTCGCCGACCTCACCGACGCCGACCCCGGCCGCCTCACCGGCTGGCTCGCCGACCTCACCGCCCACGGACACCTCGCCGCACCCGCCCCCGGCCGCTGGCCCCGGTTCGCCCACCCCCTGCTCGCCGACGCCGTCCTCGCCGGCCACGGCCCCGGCCACCGGGCCGAGGTCCACCGCGCCGCCGCCGAACACCTCCACTGCAGCGGCGCCCCCGACGAACGGATAGCCGGCCACCTCCTGCTCACCTCCGCCCCCACCCCCCACTGGGCCACCGAGACCCTCCGCCGCGCCGCCCGCAAGGCCGCCGACGCCGACCGCCCCGCCGACGCCGCCACCCTGCTGCGCCGCGTCCTCGCCGAACCCCTCAGCGACCGTCAGCGCGGCCTGCTGCTCACCGAGCTCGGCGGCCTCGAAGTCACCCTCGGACCGGCCGAACGCACCGTCGGCCTGCGCCACCTCGCCGAGGCCGTCCACCTCCAGCAGTCCGACGAAGGCGTCTTCCGCGCCGCCGGCACCCTCGGCGCCGTCCTCGCCACCCGCGGCGACACCGCCGCCGCACTCGAACTCATGGAGGACCTCGCCGACCGCTTCGCCGACCGGGAGGACCTCGTCCACGCCGTCCAGGCCGCCACCGCACAGATCGCCGCCCACGACGGCCGCAGCTGGCTCCAGGTCGTCGAAGGCGTCCAGCGCTTCGCCGCCCGCACCCCGCACCGGCTCGCGCCGCCCGCCTACGCGCTGCTCACCGAGTTCGACGCCACCAGCGGCCTGCTCTCCGCCGCCGAGGTCACCGAACGGGTCCGCGAACTCGACGGCTCCCCCGTCGACCCGCTCTGCCGCTCCTACCTGCTCGTCTCACTCGCCACGCTCGCCCAGTGGAGCGACCAGCTCGACCAGACCGACGAATTCGTCACCCGCGGCCTCGCCGCCTACCGCGGCGGCCCGCTCGACCCCGGCTACCAGTGCCTGCTCTCCGTCAGGGCCGAGACCAGGATCATGCGGGGCGAGTACCAGGCGCTGCTCGACGACTACGCGCTCACGGCCCCCGGGTCCCGCGCGTCGTCCGGTCCCCCCGTACCGCCCGCCGCCCGCCCGACCGCCCAGTCGGTCCTCCGGTCCACCCCGTGGGGCCCGCCCGGACTGCCCCGGCTGCACACCTGGGGCGGCGCCGACACGGGCGACCGCTCCTGGTGGAGCGGCGCCTGCGCCGAACAGGGCGGCGGCACGGTTCCCGGCGGGACCCCGGAGACGGACACCGGGACGGGCCCCGACGCGGCGCCCGCAGGCACGGGCACGGCAGTCGCAGGCACGGAGACGGCCACCGGAACGGGCGCGGAGCCGGGCACGGCCCCGCGCGCCACCCGGGCCGCGACGACCACGCGGGGCGGCGACGACACCGCACCCGGCCGCTACGCCGAACTCCTCGGCCAGCAGAACGCCCACCTCGTCGCCCAGGCCGTCCTCGCCCTCGTCGAGACCGGCCGGCTCTGGCAGGCCCACGGACTCGCCCGCGCCGTCGCCGCCGACCGCGCCCAGGACTCCTGGGAATGGAACGAGTACCTCTACGCCCGCGGCCTGCTCCGGCTCGCCTCCGGCGAACCCGCCGAAGCCCTCGCCGACCTCCTCGAATGCGGACGCCGCCAGGGCGAACGCCAGGTCCGCAGCCCCATCGTCACCCCCTGGCGCTCCGCCGCCGCCGAATGCCACCTCCAACTCGGCGAACCGGGCCCCGCCGTCGCCCTCGCCGAGGAGGAACTGCGCCTGGCCCGCGTCTGGGGCACCCCGCGCACCGTCGGCCGCGCCCTGCGCACCCTCGCCGCCGCCACCGGCGGACGCCACGGCCTCGACCTCGCCGCCGAGGCCGTCCACCTGCTGCGCGGCGCCGAACTGGACACCGAACTCATCCCCGCCCTGATCACCTACGGCCGCCTCCTCGCCGAGGGCGGGCGCCGCGGCGCCGCCCGCCGCGCCCTGCGCGAGGCCGCCGGCCGGGCCGAACGCCTCGGCGCCGTCCGGCAGCGCGCCGCCGCACTGGAATCGCTCCGCGCCTCCGGCGCCCGGACCGGCCGCGGCGAACAGGCCGGCGCCGAGGCCCTCACCGACAGCGAACTGCGCATCTGCCGGCTCGCCGCGGCCGGGCACTCCAACGCCGAGATCGCGGCCATGCTGCACCTCGCCGTCCGGACGGTCGAGACCCACCTGACCAACAGCTTCCGGAAACTCGGGGTGCGGCGGCGCCTGGAACTGGCAGGCGTGCTGGAGGGGTGAGCGGAGGAGTCCCCTCCCCGCCCACCCCTCCTCCCGTACGTCCCCCGGGCCGCGCCGGGCCGCGCCGAGCCGTGCCCGTGCGCCCGGCGCGGCGCCGCTACGCCGGGACCATCGCCGCCATCTCGTCCACCACGCGGGCCAGTTCGGCCGCCGGATCGGCCCCGTTCGGCGTCCACGGCTGCCAGGTCCGCGCCCGCAGATAGCCGTCCACCGCCAGCGGCAGCCGACGCACCACGATCGGCTCCGTCGTCGGCCCCGGACCCGCACTGCGCAACCGCTCCAGCAACACCGGCACCCGCGCCGACGCGGGCAGCGGCGCCGACCGGACGAACGCCGCCAGCGCGTCCAGCTCCGGCCAGTACGGCGGAGGCTGGGCCGAGACCGGCACGACCGGCGACGACGGCGACTGCCGCACGACCGGCGGCACCCGCGGCGGCACCGGCGACGACGGCGGTGACACCGGCGCGACCGGGACGGCCGGCGGGGACGAGACCACCGACGGCAGCGACATCGACGACACCGACACCTGCGGCACCGGCAACGACGACGACGTCTCCTCCGACGCCCCGGACCCCGCCGAACCCCCCGCCGGCACCGCCCCCCGCGACCCCGCCGGCTCCTTCGGCCCGCCACCCGGCACCAACAACGCCACCGCGCCGTACAGCCCGACCACGATCCCCGGCCACCAGTCCCCGCCGTACCCCGCGAAGTGCAGCCCCAGCCCGCCCGCACCGGCCACGCAGGCCGCGATGTTGCGGACGGACCCCAGGTACCGCAGGACCCGCCCGCCGCCCTCGCCGCCACCGTTACTGGTAGCCACGGATCTCCTCGAACGCCCCGTCCAGCGAGCCCGTCCCGTCGAACAGCTTGCCGCCCGTCAGGTCCGCGATCCCCTGCAACTGCCCCTTCGCCGCGTCACCGAACAGGATCGGGAACACCGGCACCGACTTCTGCGCCGCCGGCAACCCCCCGTGGAACGACCTGAAGTCCTTGTCGGTCGCCCCCTCGTTGCTCTCCCCGTCCGACATCAGCACGATCGACGTGAACCGGTCGTCCCCCGCCGCGGCCTGCTGCCGCTGGATCACCCGGTACGCCTCCTGCAACGACGAGTACACCGCCGTCCCGCCGTCCGACGACAACGCCTGCACGTCCGCGTTGATCGACGCCAGCTCCTGCTGCGCCGCGGCCCCCGACGGCACCGCGTGCGTCTTCGTCGACTTCACCTTCGACGCGAAGGAGATCAGCGTGACCTCCTCCCGGTCCCGGAACCGCCGCACCCCCCGGGTGTCGTCCGCCCCCGTCAGCCGGCCCATCGCCGACTTCAACGACGCCAGCCGCGGCCCCGCCATCGACCCGGAGGTGTCCAGCACGTACACCGTCCGCGACGGGCGCCGCAGCTCGTTCTGGTACGAGGACAGCAACCCGTCCGCCACCGCGCGCGTCCCCGGGAACGGCAGCTCGTGCCGCCGGTCCGTCGGCAGGCCGGCGGCCGGCGCGACCCCCGCCCCGATCGGGCGGCGCAGCGTCAGCTCCGAGATCCGCTTCTGCACGTCGTCCTTGAGCAGGTACGCGGTCAGTCGCCCGAACGCCTCCCGCTCCCGCTCCGACGAGGAACTCAGCAGCGTCAGAGGATAGTTGGCCGTCACCACGCCGTCCGTCGGGCGGACCACGGTGAGCTGCTGGTCGGCGGGCAGCGTCTTGTTCAGCGACAGCAGCACCGACTCGTAGTTCACCAGCGCCCCCACCGAGCCCTGCTCGGCCCGGGAGTACGCCTGCGTCAGCCAGCCGGACGAACCGGACGTCAGCTTCTGCCCGGTGAAGAACTGCTTCAGCGACGGCGTCGCCTTCTGCACGTCCGCCCCGGTCAGTGCCGCGCTCGCCCCCGAGAAGGCCGAGGCCACCGCCACCAGCGCCGAGAAGCCCGAGTTCGACCGGGACGGGTCCGCCATCCCGTAGCGCAGCTTGCCGGAGGCCGCGGCCTCCGCCAGGTTCCCCCACGTCACCTTCGAACCGTCGCCCCAGGCGAGGTCGGCGAGTACCGAGGAACGGACGCCGAACGCCACCGGCGAGGTCATCACCGGTGTCTCGGACAGCAGCTTCGACCTGCTCCCGTCGTCCAGGTGCAGGTACTGGTTCGACGGGAACCAGATCGCGTCGTACTTGCCGTCCGTCTTGCCCGAGGAGACCGCGTCCGCCCCGTCCAGCGACCCCGTCCAGGCGAACTGCACGGTCACCCCGGTCGCCTTCTGCGCCTCCTCCAGCACCGGCGCCATGTCCTGCAGCTCGCTGCCCGCGAGCACCCGCAGCACTCCCGCCTGCGCGGTCGGCGCCGGGGCGTCGCTCTGCTTGGGCGGTGGATCGGCCTTGGGCGAGGACGTGCACGCCGTCACCGTCGCCACCAGCACGGCCAGCCCGACCGCCAGGCCCCGCGCACCGCTCTTCCGCATCATCGCCGTCCTGCTCGTCATGTCCCCCGGTCAGCCCTTCGTCGCGCCGTCGATCAGTTTCTGCAGGATGTCGGGCACCGGAATCGGAGCCTGCTTCACCTTCGCCGCACCCAGGTTGGGGGCGAGCTTGAACGAACCGCTCGCGCTCTTGAGCTGCTGCCCGAACGCGTTGGTGTCCCCCTGCGGGCGGAAGCCGTACTTGGCCGCCAGCTGCCGGAGCTTCTCGTTGCCGTTCAGCTGGCCGGCCAGCTTCCGGCCGTTCCCGGTGAGTCCGACGACGGTGTGGTCGGAGTAGACGGTGGTGTCCGGGTAGAGCACCACCAGGTCCTCGGGCGCCTTCTGCTTGACGACCAGCTCGGCCGCCTGGGACTCGTACGCGAGCACCAGGGCGCCGCCGCCGTTCGAGAGGAAGTCCGCGAACGGCTCGTCGGTGGACTTCTTCAGGGCGCCCTGCTTGGTGATCGCGGTGTGCAGGAGGCCCTTGGTCTTCTCCACCCCCGCGGCGTCCGCGACCGGCTGGTGGCCGTTCTCCAGGAAGGAGAGCAGCGCGACGTACATCGCACCCGAGGAGGACGTGGTGGGGTCGGTGGTGGTGAGGTAGACGTCCCCGGCCAGGTCGCCGGGCTTGTCACCCTTGAGCTGGTCCCACTTCCGGCCCGTCCGGACGGCGTTGAGGTACTCGTCCATCGTGAACGTCCAGACCCCCGAGGCCTGGTCCTGGCTCGCCAGCCCGTTGTCGGCCAGCACCCGGGCCGTCTGGGCGTGCGCCATGATCACCAGGGGCGAGTAGAACGGGCGGATCGCCGTCTCGGTGATCTTCTTGTTGGCGCGGATCGCGTCGGCCGGTGGCTGGCTGGCGGGGAAGGCGAAGTCCATGTTGTCCAGGTTGTCGCCCATCTGCCAGGAGCCGGCGCTCACCACCTTCACCGCGAGGCCCTGCCGGGCCAGTTCCGCCTTGACGTCGCCGTCCTCGAAGAACTCGCGCTTCTCCGAGCCGATGAGCCCGTTGACCGTGACGGTCTCGGGCTCCTTGTCGTCGCCCCGTGGCTCTTTCAGGAGCGCGAACGCCACCCCGCCGAGCAGCAGCAGTGCTGCAAGCACCCCGAACGCACGCTTCATGCCGGACGCTTCCCCCTCGTCGGATCCCTCACGGGCACCCGGGCAATCCCTACCCGGGTGACGAGCGTCCCGCCGGACCGCGAGCGACGGCCGAAGTCACGGTGAACCGGGAGTGAACACCCCTTCACGGAATCGCATCGGCGGTCGACCTGCCGCCGCCGCCGGGGACCTCTCGCACACCGGTCCGACATCGTGTCAGATATGTTCAACTCTCCTTACGGCAACGGTCATCCCGAGGTCCGGACCCGCGTCGACGTTACGCGCCGGTAATGCCTACTCTCAGCTGTATGCGCCGAGCAAAAATCGTCTGTACCCTCGGGCCCGCCACCGACTCGTACGACCAGATCAAGTCCCTGGTCGACGCCGGGATGGACATCGCCCGCTTCAACCTGAGCCACGGCTCCCACATCGAGCACGAGGAGCGCTACCGCCGGGTCCGCAAGGCGGCGGACGAGACCGGCCGGAGCGTCGGCGTGCTCGCCGACCTTCAAGGCCCGAAGATCCGCCTGGGCACCTTCACCGAAGGCCCCGTACTTCTCGAACGCGGCGACGAGTTCACCATCTCCACCGACAACGGCGTCGAGGGAGACCAGAACGGTTGCGGCACCACCTACCCCGGCCTCGCCGGGGACGTCGCCCGCGGCGAGCGGATCCTCGTCGACGACGGGCGCGTCACCCTGGAGGTCGTCGAGGTCGACGGGCCCCGGGTCCGCTGCCTCGTCATCGAGGGCGGCCTGGTCTCCGACCACAAGGGCCTCAACCTCCCCGGCGTCGCCGTGTCCGTGCCCGCGCTCAGCGAGAAGGACATCGACGACCTGCGCTGGGCCCTGCGGACCGGCGCCGACCTCATCGCGCTCTCCTTCGTCCGCAGCGGCCGGGACGTCGAGGACGTCCACCGGGTGATGGCGGAGGAGGGCCGGTACGTCCCGGTCATCGCCAAGATCGAGAAGCCGCAGGCGGTGCAGAACCTCGACTCGATCGTCGACCGCTTCGACGGGATCATGGTCGCCCGCGGCGACCTGGGCGTGGAGATGCCCCTCGAACAGGTCCCGATGGTCCAGAAGCGCGCCGTCAAGCTCGCCAAGCGCAACGCCAAGCCGGTCATCGTCGCCACCCAGATGCTCGACTCGATGATCAACACCTCCCGGCCCACCCGCGCCGAGGCCTCCGACGTCGCCAACGCCGTCCTCGACGGCACCGACGCGGTGATGCTCTCCGGCGAGACCTCGGTCGGCAAGTACCCGGTCGAGACGGTCCGCACCATGGGCCGCATCATCCAGGCCGCGGAGGAGGACGTCCTCGCCGCCGGACTCCCCCCGCTCACCGCCGGCAGCAAGCCCCGCACCCAGGGCGGCGCGGTCGCCCGGGCGGCCGCCGAGATCGGCGACTTCCTGCACGCCAAGTACCTGGTCGCCTTCACCCAGTCCGGCGACACCGCCCGCCGCCTGGCCCGCTACCGCTCGCCCATCCCCGTCCTCGCCTTCACCTACGAACCCGCCGTCCGCAGCCAACTGGCCCTCACCTGGGGCCTGGAGACCTTCCTCGGCCCGTTCGCCCCCACCACCGACGAGATGGTCGAGCAGGTCGACGCGGCGCTGCTCTCCCTCGGTCGCTGCCAGAAGGGCGACATCGTCGTCATCACCGCCGGCTCCCCGCCCGGTCTCGCCGGCTCCACCAACCTCGTCCGCGTCCACCACGTGGGCACGCTCGACAACTGACCGGTCCGGTGCGGCTCCGCCCCGGCGGAGCCGCACCGGAGTCAGTACTTCGGCCCGATGTGCGCGTCCATCAGGGCGACGGACTCCTTGCGGGCGACGGAGACGTTGACCTGGCCGGTCGGGCGGGGGATCGAGGCCCTCCACCGGACCCCGACGGCGTCGAGCGTTTCCGTGAAGAGGCGGATGATGTCCGTCGAGGTGTTGGTGAAGAAGTAGCGTGGGTACTCGTGGCGGCGGACGACGCCCTTGACCGTCCTGGTGGCCCAGTTGGTGATGCGGCAGCCGTCGGAGTGGATCAGGCCGCGGAGGAACTCCCAGGGGTGGGCGTCGACGATCTCCTGCTGCCAGGGTTCGAGTGCTATGCGGCGTTCGTGCTTCTTCCCCGGGCCGTGTTGGGGGAAGTAGCAGGTCAGGTGGTTGGAGTAGATCTTGACGTCGTGGCAACCGGCTTTCCGGACGCGGCAGGGTGTGTTGTTCGTCAGCACCTGGCGCATGGCGTGCTCGACTGAGTCCATGATTCCCGGCCACTTGTCGTCGCACGTGATCTGGAGGCTCATGGTGCGGCGGTACTCGTTGGGCAGCAGGATGTGGCCGTCGCCGAGGTAGAGGCCGAGAAGGTAGGAGTACGCGGGCCGGTTGAGCTCGCTGCCGTGGCAGTGCGGGCAGGTGGAGTGCTTGCGGCCGGGGAGTGTTCCGTGCCTGGCGAGGTCCTCGTGCTTCCACCAGGAAACCGTGCCGGGCGGGACGCCCAGACGGCGGCCGACCTCGGTGTTGGCGGCACCGCGGCGCAGGAGGTGAACGGCCTGTTCGCGTACGGAGATGTTCGTCATGGGCGACAGCATCGGCTGCGGCAGGTGGTGCGGAGTGGCCTTTCGCTGGACGCCACTCGATGTGATGAACTTCCCGCGGCCTGGGAATTTAAGGTAAATCTCGGTGCCGAGTGTGGGATTCGAACCCACACGCCCTTTCAGGCAATCGCTTTTGAGGCGATCGTGTCTGCCCTTCCACCAACCCGGCAAGTTCGCGCCCGTGAAGGATACCCTGCGCACGTTATCCGGCGCAGCTAGGTACCCTCGTGCATGCAGTACCCCGCCGGAACGAGGAGCCCCGTGAGCACCGCCGACGAGCAGGCAGAGCCGCTTGAGACCGATTCGCCCCAGATCACCCGCATTGTGATCGCCGAGGACGAGGCGTTGATCCGCCTCGACCTCAAAGAGATGCTGGAAGAGGAGGGGTACACCGTCGTCGGCGAGGCCGGGGACGGCGAGACGGCGGTCCGGCTGGTCCAGGAGCTGAAGCCGGATCTGGCGATCCTCGACGTGAAGATGCCGGTGCTGGACGGGCTGTCCGCCGCCGAGCAGATCCACGAGGCGCACCTGGCGCCGGTGCTGATGCTGACGGCGTTCTCGCAGCGCGAGCTGGTGGACCGGGCTCGTGACGCGGGCGCGATGGCGTACATCGTGAAGCCGTTCTCGAAGAGCGACCTGGTGCCCGCGATCGAGATGGCCGTGTCCCGGTACACGGAGATGCGGACGCTGGAGGAGGAGATCGCCGACCTCACCCAGCGGCTGGAGACCCGGAAGCTGGTGGACCGGGCGAAGAGCGTGCTGCAGACGAAGTTCGGGCTGAACGAGCCGGCCGCGTTCCGGTGGATCCAGAAGACCTCGATGGACCGCCGGATGACGATGGCCGCGGTCGCGGAGGCCGTGATCGAAGAGGGCGAGGCCCAGGACAAGAAGAAGGCCGAGGAGCCGAAGCCCGAGTAGGCGGTCGGTGGACGGCACGACGGTACGACGGAGGGCCCGGCATCGCTGCCGGGCCCTCCGTCGTACGCCGGTGCGTGGTCAGTCCTCGCCGAGGTAGGCCTTGCGGACGGACTCGTCGTGCAGGAGGTCCGCGCCGGTGCCCTGGAGGACGATGCGGCCGGTCTCCATGACGTAGCCGCGGTCGGAGAGGGAGAGCGCGGCCTGGGCGTTCTGTTCGACGAGCAGGATCGTGGTGCCGTCGGCCTTGAGCTCGACGATGGTGGCCATGATCTTCTGCATCATCAGCGGAGAGAGGCCCATGGAGGGCTCGTCGAGCATGAGCAGCTTGGGCCTGGACATCAGGGCGCGGCCCATGGCGAGCATCTGCTGTTCGCCGCCGGAGAGGGTGCCGGCGGCCTGCTTGCGGCGTTCGCCGAGGATCGGGAACAGGCCGTAGGCGCGCTGGACGTCCGCCGTGATGCCGTCGGTGTCGCTGCGGAGGAAGGCGCCGAGGAGGAGGTTCTCCTCGATGGTCATCCGGGGGAAGATGTGCCGGCCTTCGGGGGAGTGGGCGAGACCGAGGGCGACGATCTTGTGGGCGGGGACGGTGTCGAGCGCCTGCCCGTCGAAGGTGATGGTGCCGGAGAGCGGCTTGAGGAGGCCGGAGAGGGTGCGCAGGGTGGTGGTCTTGCCGGCGCCGTTGGTGCCGATCAGGGTGGTGACCTCGCCCTGGTTGACGGTGAAGCTGATGCCCTTGACGGCCTCGATCTTGCCGTAGGCGACGCGGAGGTCGTTGACCTGGAGGAGTGGGGTCACTGGTCGGTCTCCGTAACGGGGGCGGTGCCTTCGAGCGGGGCGCCGAGGTAGGCGGTGATGACGCGTTCGTCGTTCTGGACGGTTTCGCGGTTGCCCTCGACGATCTTCTGGCCCTGGACGAGCACGGCGGTGCGGTCGCAGAGGTTGAAGATGAACCGCATGTCGTGCTCGATGACGAGGACGGAGACGCCCCGGTCACGGATGGCGAAGACGAGTTCCTCGGCGGCGCGGGTCTCCTGGGGGTTCATGCCGGCGGTGGGCTCGTCGAGGAGCAGGAGACCGGGGTCGGAGGCCAGGGCGCGGGCGATCTCCAGCTTCCGCTGCTCGCCGTAGGGGAGGTTGCGGGCCAGGTGGTCGGCCTTCTCGGCGAGGCCGGTGAAGGCCAGGAGCTCCATGGCCTTGTCGCGGCTCTCGGCTTCGGAGCGCCGGTAGCCGGGGCCGCGGAGGATGGCGGAGAAGAGGCCCTGGTGCATGCGGCTGTGCCGGCCGACCTGGACGTTCTCCAGGACGGTCATGTTGGCGAAGAGCCGGATGTTCTGGAACGTGCGGGCGATGCCGGCCTGGGTGACGAGGTGGGGCTTGGGCGGCAGGACGGTGCCCTGGTAGGCGACGCGGCCCTCGGTGGGCACGTAGAGGCCGGTGAGGCAGTTGAAGAAGGTGGTCTTGCCGGCGCCGTTGGGGCCGATGAGGCCGATGATCTCGCCGCGGCCGACGGTGAGGGAGACGTCGTTGACGGCGGTGAGGCCGCCGAAGCGCATGGTGACGCCGGTGACTTCGAGCAGGGGCTGGGCCGGCGAGGGTGCGGTGCCGGCCGGTGCGAGGGCGTCGGTGGTGGTCATCTGGGGGTCACGCCCCTGCCTTGGTGAGGGCGACGCTGTCGCCGGTGGGCTGCGCCGGGATGGCGGCCTCGTGGAACTCCAGCTGGCGCCGCCGGTTGGGGATGAGGCCTTCGGGGCGGACGCGCATCAGGACGATGAGGGCGATACCGAAGGCGAGCAGCTGGTAGTCCGCGAGGAATTCGAGCTTCTTGGGGATCAGGAAGAGGAGGGTGGCGCCGGCGAGGGGTCCGCTGATGGTGCCCATGCCGCCGAGGATGACGGCGGCGAGCAGGAAGGCGGAGTTGGGCGGCAGGGCCTCGGCGAAGGTGTACTGGTCGGGGGTGACGGTGTAGCTGACGTGGGCCTGGACGGTGCCGGCGAGGCCGGCGAGGCAGGCGCCGAGGGCGAAGGCGAGGAGCTTGAGGCGGAAGCCGTTGATGCCCATGGCCTCGGCGGCGGTCTCGTCCTCGCGGATGGCGACCCAGGCGCGGCCGATGCGGGAGTTGCCGACGCGGGCGAAGACGAGGACGACCACGGCGGTGACGACGAGCATCAGCAGGTAGTAGTTGGAGAACCGGCCGAGTTCGACGCCGAAGACGGTGGTGGGCTTGCCGAGGTTCCAGCCGAAGATCTCCAGGTCGGGGATCCGCGGGATGCCGTTGGAGCCGTTGGTGACCTTGGGGCCGGTGGTGCCGTTCAGGTTGAGCATGGTGATGCGGAAGATCTCGCCGAAGCCGAGCGTCACGATGGCGAGGTAGTCGCCGCGCAGTCGCAGGGTGGGGGCGCCGATGATGACGCCGAAGATCATCGACACGACGGCGCCGGTGAGCATCGCGGCCCAGAAGGGGAACTGGACCTGGATCGGCGAGGCGGGGGAGCCGGAGACCAGGGCGGCGGCGTAGGCGCCGACGCCGAGGAAGGCGACGTACCCGAGGTCGAGCAGGCCGGCGAGGCCGACGACGATGTTGAGGCCGAGGGCGACGGTGGCGAAGATCAGGATGTTGGTGGCGACCGAGGTGTACTGGTCGCTGGTCTGGGTGAACGGGAAGCTGGCGGCGGCGGCGAACGCGGCGCCGGTGGTGACGGTCCGGTACTTGACGGTGAGGGCGCGTACGCGGATCAGCAGACCGGCCTTGCCGAGTGCGGCGGCGACGGAGGCCGCGAGCAGCAGGTAGGCGGTGAAGAGTTCGCCGTACTCGGTGTCGATGCCGAAGGTGATGGCGAAGAGGCCGACCGCGAAGGCGACGACGATCAGCGCGACCTCGACCCAGGAGGGGAGGGTGCGGGCCTTGGGGAGGGGGCGCTGGACGGTGCCGATCCGCAGCCAGGAGTTGGCGAGGTGCCCGACCTGGACGAGGAGGGCGGCGCCGGTGGCGATGACGACGGCGCCGGCCAGGGCGGTGAGGACCGGCGCGACGGGCTTGTCCTCGGGGACGGCGTGGGTGGCGAACCAGAGGACCGGGGCGACGGGGAGGAGCAGGAAGAGCCGCCGGTCGAGGACGCGCAGCGGGACCCGGGTGCGCCGGTCGAGGGGCAGGCCGAGGGTGCCGGCGAGGGCGAGCAGCGAGCCGAGGGCGGCGGTCCAGGCGCCGGGTTCGAGGTTGGCGAGGCCGCCGAGGTCGGTGGCGATCGCGATGACCGAGAACCAGCTGACGGCGAGCGCGCCGGTGGCTGCGAGCAGGACGGCGTTGTGGCTGCCGGTGGGGGCGGCCCAGCGCAGGCCGGGGGTGCCGTGGGTGGCGAGCAGCAGGACGAGGGTCAGCAGGCCGCCGATGAGGGCGAGCCACTGGAGGCCGGCGGGGGAGCCGTAGTAGGTGAGGTCGCCGGGGAAGTCGGAGGTCCAGGTCCAGGACATCAGGGCGGACGCGACGGTGGCGGTGGCGCCGATGCCGGTGAGGAGGGCTGCGGTGCGGCCGGGGAGGCTGATGACCGGCGTGGTCTCGGTGCTGGTGGTCATGGTGCTCACGCCCTGTCCGCGACGCGCTCGCCGAGCAGACCCTGGGGCCGGACGAGCAGGACGACGATGAGGAGTACGAAGGCCCAGACGTCCTTCCAGGCGCCGCCTCCGAAGAGGTCCATGCCGGGCAGGTGCTGGATGTAGCCGGTGGCGAGGGCTTCGGCGAGGCCGAGGGCGACGCCGCCGAGCATGGCGCCGTAGATGTTGCCGATGCCGCCGAGGACGGCGGCGGTGAAGGCCTTGAGGCCGAGGATGAAGCCCATCCGGAAGTCGACCTGGCCGCTGCGCAGGCCGTAGGCGACGGCGGCGACGGCGGCGAAGGCGGCGCCGATGGCGAAGGCGAGGACGATGATCCGGTCGGTGTCGATGCCCATGAGCTTGGCGGTGTCGGGGTCCTGGCTGGTGGCCTGCATGGCGCGGCCGGAGCGGGTCCGGGTCACGAACCAGCCGAGGGCGAGCATGCAGAGCGGCGCGGCGATGAGCAGGAAGAGGTCACTGCGCTGGATCGCGACGGAGCCGATCTCGAAGGGGTCGCCGGGGATCTTCGGGAAGACGCGGGCCTTCTTGGCGTCGGGGTAGAACGAGAAGACCAGCTGCTGGAGCAGGATGGAGAGGCCGATCGCCGTGATGAGCGGGGCGAGCCTGGGCGCGGTGCGCAGCGGCCGGTAGGCGAAGCGCTCGGCGGCGACGGCGGTGAGGGTGGAGACCAGGATGCCGGCGATCAGCATCAGCGGTAGGGCCAGCCACAGGGTGGTGCCGCCGGGGAGGGCGAGGTAGGCGGTCAGGGCGCCGAAGCCGCCGACCATGACGATCTCGCCGTGGGCGAAGTTGATGAGCTGGACGATGCCGTAGACCATCGTGTAGCCGATCGCGACGAGTCCGTAGAGGGCGCCGAGGATCAGGCCGTTGGCCAGCTGCTGCGGTAGGTCGTGCACCGCTGGGCCTCCGTTGTGCGTGTGGGGTGTCCGCGTGGGTGGTGGATGTGGGTGCGCGCGGGGGCACTGGTGGCGCCCCCGCGCGGGGTAACTCCGACGTGCTGTGCTGGTGCTGACGTCAGGTCAGCGTGAGGTGCTCAGCCGCTGAAGGTGCCGGTCTTCTCCACGGCCCACTTGCCGTCCTTGACGGTGTAGACGGTGAGCTGCTTGTTGGTGGTGTCGCCGTACTCGTCGAAGGACACCTTGCCGGTGACGCCTTCGAAGGAGACCTTCTGGACGGCTTCGACGACCTTGGCCCGGGCGCCGTCGGGGAGCTTGCCGTTGTTGGCGGCGGCGACGGCCTTGACGCCCTGGATGATGGCCCAGGCGCTGTCGTAGGAGTAGCCGCCGTAGGTCTCGTAGGCGTCCTTGTAGCCGGCGCTCTTGTAGTCCGCGATGAACTTGGCGGCGGTGGGGAGCGATTCGACGGGCAGGCCGACGGCGGTGGCGAGGTCGCTCTGGCTCTTGGGGTTGAGCTTGATGAAGTCGCCGCTCTGGATGCCGTCGCCGCCCATGAGCGGGATGTTGACGCCGGCGTCCTTGAGCTGGAGGGAGAGCGGGCCTGCGGCGGGGTACTCGCCGCCGTAGTAGACGGCTTCGGCGCCGGAGGACTTGACCTTGGTGACGACGGCGGCGAAGTCGCGGTCGTCGGGGTTGACGTGCTCCTCGTTGACGATGGTGCCGCCGTTCTTGATGAACTGGGCCTTGAAGGTGGCGGCGAGGCCGGCGCCGTAGGTCTTCTGGTCGTCGATGAGGAAGACCTTGGTCTTCTTGGCGTCCTTGGCCAGGTAGTCGGCGGCGAAGGGCCCCTGGACGGCGTCGGTGGTGGCGGTGCGGAAGTAGGACTTGAAGGGGCGTGCCTTGACGCCGCTCGCCCACTTCTCGCCCTGGCTGAGGGCGACGCCGGTGTTGGCGGGGGAGATCTGGACGAGGTTGGCGTCGTTGAAGATCTGCTGCATCGACTGGGCGACGCTGGAGTTGAGCGGGCCGACGACGCCGAGGACGTCCTTGTCGGCGACCAGCTGGGTGGCGTTCTGCTGGCCGGGTGCGGGCTTGCCGGTGTCGTCCAGGGCCTTGATCTGGAACTTGACGCCGGGGACCTCGTTCTTCTCGTTGGCCTGCTTGACCGCGAGCTCGACGGAGTTGCGGATGCCGAGGCCGAGGGCGGAGAGGTCGCCGGTGAGCGGGGCGTCGATGCCGATGGTGACGGTGGTGCCGCCCCCGGCGCTGCCGCTGTCGCCGGACTTCTTGTCGTCGCGGGAGCCGCACGCGGTGAGGCTCAGGGCGCCGATCACGGCAATGCTCACGACAACTGCTGAACGATGACGCACGGGGGGTCCCCTTCGGTTCAGGAGGGCGCCGCGCCTGTGTGGCGGGAGCCTGGATGCGCGGTGGGCCTGGCCCAATCCGGTGGCGCGGTGACTGGCCGTGACTCTAGATGCCCTTGGGCGGCTCGGGCAGTGGTGCGGCCAGGCTGTGATTCTCTTGTTATGAGCACACGGAGAAGCCGTCTCAGCATGTGGTCGTTTCGGCTCGACCGGCCCGGCTGTCCCGGGGGCTCCGCTCCCAACTTCCCTCATGTAAGGCGCAGAAGTGCAGGTGACTCCTGGACTCTCCGATAATCGGACATGAGTGTTCGCGGTGTTGGGGTCGGGCGTGCACGTCCGAATAACGGACGGTGTGCGGGGTGGCGAGGTGATTTCGAGTGGATCCCCCCCCCCCGGAGTCCGCCAAATAGTAGGATTTCCCACCTGTTACGCAGTGTTACATCTTTGAAAGTTCGTGAACACGTCACCGCCCCCTTGTCTGGACCAACGACTTCCCAGGGCTGTCGAAGGTCAAACAAGGGGGCGGGCAAGGGATTTGATGATCAGTCGGCCCTGCCGGCCCCTCGTCGGAGGGGTCGGCGGGGCGAACGCGGGTCAGAGATCGCGGAGCATGCAGGTCAGGCGGCAGCTGGTGATCCGCTTGCCGGTGTCATCGGTGATCGCGATCTCGTAGGTGGCGGCGGTGCGGCCCTTGAAGACCGCCGTGGCCACCCCGGTGACCAGCCCGGAGGTGGCGGAGCGGTGGTGGGTGGCGTTCAGGTCCACGCCCACCGCGTACCGGCCCGGGCCGGCGTGCAGCATCGCGCCGACCGAGCCCAGGGTCTCGGCGAGCGCCGCCGAGGCCCCGCCGTGCAGCAGGCCGTAGGGCTGCTGGTTGCCCTCGACCGGCATGGTGCCGACGACCCGGTCGCCCGAGGCCTCGACGATCCGGAGGCCCAGCTTCTCGCCGAGGCTCCCGCCGGAGAAGGTCGCCGGGTCCACGCCGAGCTTCGCGAAGTGGTCCAGCACCTCCTGCGGGATGTGGAGGACGGGGGCCGCGTCGGTGGCTTCGGGGGCCGCGTCGGTCATGGGGGAGCTCCTGCCGCTCGGGGGGTCGCGTCGTCGTGCTGCCTGTGATCGTACGACCGTCCTACTCGGCGGTAGTGGCGGTGGCGGAGGCGGCGTGCGTGGCGGGCGCGGCGGGAGGGGCCGCCCCCCTCGGGCGTGCCCCTTTTGTCGGTGCCGGGCCATAGGATCGGTGGCCGGTAGTGGAATCGGCAGGAACGGACGTTGACGTGGCTACGCAGAGTACGGACAAGGGCGCGGCGGGTGGCGGAGCCGGGTCGCGGCCCCGCCTGATGCTGCTCGACGGGCACTCCATGGCCTACCGGGCGTTCTACGCACTGCCCGTGGAGAACTTCAACACCTCCACCGGCCAGCCGACCAACGCGGTGTACGGCTTCGCCTCGATGCTTGCCAACACCGTCCGTGACGAGCGGCCGACCCACCTCGCGGTGGCCTTCGACCTCTCCCGCCAGACCTTCCGCTCGGAGGCGTTCCCCGACTACAAGGCCAACCGGGCCAAGACCCCGGACGAGTTCCGCAGCCAGATCGGCCTGATCGGCGAACTGCTCGACGCGATGCACGTCCCGCGGATGACCGTCGAGGGCTTCGAGGCCGACGACATCATCGCCACCCTGGCCACCGCCGCCGAGGCGGCCGGCTTCGACGTCGACATCGTCACCGGCGACCGCGACTCCCTCCAGCTGGTCACCGAGCACGTCACCGTCCTCTACCCGACCAAGGGCGTCTCCGAACTCACCCGCTACACCCCGGAGAAGGTCGCCGAGAAGTACGGCGTCACCCCCCGCCAGTACCCGGACCTCGCCGCCCTGCGCGGCGACCCGTCCGACAACCTGCCCGGCATCCCCGGCGTCGGCGAGAAGACCGCCGCCAAGTGGGTCAACCAGTTCGGCTCCTTCGACGAACTGGTCTCCCGTGCCGACGAGGTGAAGGGCAAGATCGGTGAGAAGCTGCGCGAGCACCTCGACTCGGTCAAGCGCAACCGGGTCCTCACCGAGCTGGTCCGCGACGTCGAACTCCCCCTCGGCGTCACCGACCTGGAGCGCACGCCGTTCGACAAGGCGGCCGTCACGACCCTGATGGAGTCGCTGGAGTTCCGCAACGCCAACTTCCGCGACCGCGTCCTCGGCATCGACCCGTCCGGCGCCGAGGCGGAGGCCGAGACCGAACTCGCCCCCGGCGTCGAGGTCGACGGCGAACTCCTCACCGACCCCGGCACGCTCGCCGCCTGGCTCGGGGAGCACGCCGCGGGCAAGACGCCGGTCGCGCTCGCCGCCGTCTACCAGTGGGCGCTCGGCAGCGGCGAGGTCACCGAGATCGCGCTCGCCGTCGGCGAGACGGCCGCCTGGTTCGACCCGGCGCTGCTCGCCGAGGAGGACGAGCGCGCCTTCGCCGCCTGGCTGGCCGACCCGGCCGCCCCCAAGGCGCTGCACATCGCCAAGCAGGTCATGCGGGCCTTCGCCGAGCGCGGCTGGCGGATCGAGGGGGTCCACGCCGACACCGCCCTCGCCGCCTACCTGGAGAAGCCCGGCCGCCGCACCTTCACCCTCGACGTGCTCGCCGAGGAGTACCTGGCCCGCTCGCTCGCCCCGGCCCCCGCCGCGGAGTCCGGCCAGCTCGCCTTCGACGCCCCCGAGGAGGACCCGACCGCGGGCGCCCAGGCACTGATGCTCCAGGCCCGCGCCGTGCTCGACCTCGCCGCGCTCTTCGATACCCGCCTCACCGAGGTCGGCGCCACCGGGCTGCTGCGCGACATGGAGCTGCCGATCGCCGCCCTGCTCGCCCGGATGGAGCGCACCGGCATCGCCGCCGACCGCCCCTGGCTCACCGGCCTGGAGGCGCAGTTCGCCGCCGAGATCCAGCGCGTCGTCGAGGAGGCCCACGCCGCCGCCGGCCGCGAGTTCAACCTCGGCTCGCCCAAGCAGCTCCAGGAGATCCTCTTCGGCGAGCTCGCCCTCCCCAAGACCAAGAAGATCAAGACCGGCTACACCACCGACGCCGACGCGCTCACCTGGCTCGCCACCCAGACCGACAACGAGCTGCCGGTCATCCTGCTGCGCCACCGCGACCAGGCCAAGCTGCGCACCACCGTCGAGGGCCTGCTCAAGACGGTCTCCCCGGCCGGCCGCATCCACACCACCTTCAACCAGATGGTCGCCGCCACCGGCCGGCTGTCCTCGCAGGACCCGAACCTGCAGAACATCCCGGTCCGCACCGAGGAGGGCCGGATGATCCGCCGCGCCTTCGTCGTCGGCGAGGGCTACGAGGCGCTGCTCACCGCCGACTACTCGCAGATCGAACTGCGGATCATGGCCCACCTCTCGGAGGACGACGCCCTGATCGAGGCCTTCGCGACCGGCGAGGACCTCCACACCACCGTCGCCTCCCAGGTCTTCGAGGTGCCGGGCACCGCCGTCGACGCCGAGATGCGCCGCAAGATCAAGGCGATGTCCTACGGCCTCGCCTACGGCCTCTCCGCGTACGGGCTCTCCCAGCAGCTCGGCATCAAGCCCGCCGAGGCGCAGGGCCTGATGGACACCTACTTCGAGCGCTTCGGCGGCGTGCGGGACTACCTGCGCCGGGTCGTCGACGAGGCCCGCGCCACCGGCTACACCGAGACCCTGCTCGGCCGTCGCCGCTACCTGCCGGACCTCAACAGCGACAACCGCCAGCGCCGCGAGATGGCCGAGCGGATGGCCCTCAACGCCCCGATCCAGGGCTCGGCCGCCGACATCGTCAAGATCGCCATGCTGCGGGTCGACGAGGCGCTGACCGCCGCCGCCCTCGACTCCCGGATGCTGCTCCAGGTGCACGACGAAATCGTGCTGGAGCTCGCCCCCGGCGAGCGCGAGCAGGTCGAGGCGATCGTCCGCGAGCAGATGGCGGGCGCCTACCCGCTGCGCGCGCCGCTCGACGTCTCGGTCGGCGTCGGTGCCGACTGGGAGGCCGCCGCGCACTGACGCCCGACGGGAGCCCCTCCTGGGCGGCGGCCGACGGACCGCCGCCCGGGGGCCTTCTGCGGCCCGCGCCGCCGCCCTGCGCCGGGGGCGTGACGGAGCGGGTGACCGTCGAACAGCTCGGGGAACTGCTCGCGCCCGCCGGTCTGGCGGTCGAGCTCCGGACCGACCGGTACGTCCGGACGCGCGGGGGCGGCCCGCCGGTCCTCGTGCCCGATCCGCCCGCCGACCGGCCCGCGGGGTAGGCCGGCCCGGCGGTGCGGAGGGTCTTCCCGGCCGCCCCGCCCCGCTCCTACGCTGAGGCGGTGAAGAACCGGGCACCGATTCCGCGCCTCACCGCGACGCCCGGCGCCGCAGTGCTGACGGTCCGTCCGGGCGGCGGGCGGTGGTCTCTCGCCGGGTGGATCGTGCTCTCCCGCGCGGTACTCGGACTCGGCCTGCACTTCACCTGGTTCGCCGCCTACGTTCCGCTGATCCTCGTGCTCCGGTTCCTGGTCAAGCTCGACCCCGTCGTCACCCTGTGCGTCGTCTGCGGCGTCTACGTCCTGTGCTCCCTGCGGGGAGGGGTGCGGGAGATGAGGGAATCGTTGCGCCGCTTCCACGGGGTGGAGTTCAGCCCGCCCGACGCCCCTGAGCGGTTCCGGTTCGTCCGGGCCGCGCCGGGCGGGCGGTGGCGGCCGGTGTCGGACCTCCGGCACGTGAGGATCCTGCACCTGGTCGCCGCTCCGGAGGACGGCCGGCCGGCGCCGGTGGACAGCGTCTGGGCGGTGTCGGTGCGGGTGAACGGCGCCCCCTGGTCGGCGCTGTGCGACGGCCGTGGCGACCCCGGGGCCGCCGCGGAGGCGCTGGTGCGGTTACTGGAACCCGTCGGGGTGCCCGTGGAGTTCGTGGCCGAACGCGGTCCGAAGCGTCCACAGCGCCGCCGTCCTGCGGCAGCCGTCCGCCCGCCCGCCGATGCGGTGCCCGGCGGCGCAGGGCCCGCCGATGCGGGGCCCGCCGGTGCGGTGCCTGCCGATGCGGGGCCCGCCGACGCGGTGCCGGAGGGCCGGTCCTGAGGGTCCCCCGGCGCCCCGCCGCCCCGGTGCCCGCCGTTGACGGCGGCGCCCGAGCCCGGGGATCTGTCGGGATCCGCCGGGATCCACCCGGCGAGCACTGTGCACGACGGGACTTGATGCCGCGTCAGGAAAGCTCTTCACTTGTCATGGTGCCGACGCGCTCGATGCGGCACGGCGCCGTCCCACCGCTCTGACACTCCGACGCCTCACCCGACGAGTCTGGAGATCCCCTCATGCCCCAGCCCCGCATGCGGCGCGCCGTCGTGGCGCTCGCGGCCCTGCCCCTGCTCGCGCTCGGCGCGGGTCAGGCCGTGGCCGCCCCCGCCCCTGTTCCGGCCTCCGCCCCCACCGCACCCGCACCCGCGTCCGCCACCCGGGTGTCCGCGATCGAGGACGAGGTCGCCCGCACCCTGGCCACCTCCCTCACCGACGCCGCACTGCGTGAGCGGCTGCGGTCCGCGACCGCGACCGCCCCGGGCGGCGCCGCCGAGCTCGGCCCGCTGGCCGCCGCCGCCCAGGGCCCCGCCGCCCGCGGGCTCGCGGCCACCGCCGCGCAGGCGGACCGCGCCATCGCCACGGCCAAGGGCCTCGGCGCCGGCCTCGGCCCGCTGCTGCGGGTCCAGTTGGCCGATCCGTCGATGCGGGCCGCCCTGGACGCGGGGGCGGCGCCGCTGGTGGCCACCGCCGTCGCCGACGACCACGCCCGCACCGTCCGCGCCTACGACGCCGCCGGCCGCCTGCACGTCCTCGACGCCGCGACGGTGCCCGGGCAGCCGGTCTACCTGGTCGACATCGACACGGCCAGGACGCTGGCCGCCGGGATCGCCGTCCTCCAGGGGGAGTTCGGCGCGCTCGGTCTCGGGACCGCCGGTCCGGGCGCAGCGGCTCCCGGCGCGGTGGCGGCCGTTCCGGCCGTTCCGGCCTCGGCGCAGGCCGCCGGTGGCTGGTGGGCCACCAAGATCAGTGGCATCGAGGTGTCCGACGACGAGGAGCCCTGGTTCAAGGGCGCCGCCGAGATGTTCAGCCTGGTGACCGGCTTCGGCCAGGACGGCAAGGTCAAGGTCGACTCGGTCGCGATGCCGTACCTCCAGTACGACGGCACGGTGTACTACCCGAACCAGATCCTGGTGAACTGGTCGTCCTACAAGTACAACCTGGCCGATGTCGTCCTGATGGAGGACGACGGTGACACCAACTACCTGGCGCTCGCCCAGGCGATCGCCGCCGTCCTGCTCACCATCGCCGACCAGGGCGCCTACATCCCGCTGGTCAACGCCGTCCTGGCGGCGCTGCCCGGTTCCTGGTGGACCGACGACCCGGACTACGTGGAGTCCTGGTACACCCTCGCCCGGGCTTCGTCGGGCCGCCTCAACGGGGCGCGCGGCAACGGCTGGATGACCGTCGAGCCGTACTTCGTCCAGCAGTCCTGACCCGGCCGCGGCGGACGGCCGTCCGTGGGGGTGCGTCCCCGCGGGCGGCCGTCCGGTGCGCGTGGTGCGTCCGGTGCCACCGCCCGCCGCGCGCGGCACACCGGACGGGCGACGCACCCGGACGTGTGGCGCACCGACCGGCTCAGCGCCGGGCGTTGGTGCGCCTGGTCGGTTCGGCCGTGGTCGGGTCCTCCGGCCAGGGGTGGCGGGGGTAGCGGCCGCGCAGGTCGGCGCGGACGGCGCGGTAGCCGTCGCGCCAGAAGGTGGCGAGGTCCCCGGTGACGGCGGCCGGGCGTCCGGCGGGGGAGAGCAGGTGGACGGTGAGCGGTACGCGTCCGCCGGCCAGCGCCGGGGCCGCCGCCCAGCCGAAGAGTTCCTGCAACTTGACCGCCAGCACCGGGCGTTCGCCGCTGTAGTCGACCCGGATCCGGGAGCCGGACGGGACGGTGATCCGTTCCGGCGCCAGCTCGTCCAGCCGCCCGGCCGCGCCGCTCGCCCAGGGCAGGAGGCGTTGCAGGGCGGCGGCGGTGTCGATCCGGGCGAGGTCGGAACGCCGCCGGGCGCGGGAGAGTTCGGGCTCCAGCCACTCCTCGGCGGCGGCCAGCAGCGCCTCGTCGGAGACGTCCGGCCAGGGTTCGCCGAGCGCGGTGTGCAGGAACGCCAGCCGCTCGCGCAGTCCGGCCGCTCCGGCGGGCCAGCCGAGCAGGGCGCCGACGCCCTCGCGGGACAGTCCTTCCAGCAACGCGGTCCGCACCAGCGCCGGTGCGGGTCGGCCGAGGGGCTCGGCGGCGAGTTCGACGGCGCCCAGTGACTCCACCCGCCGGGCGGTCACCTCCCGGCGCCTGACGTCCCAGTGCACCTCCTCGCGGGAGGCGAGCAGGGGCGCGCCGGCCAGCCTGGCGGTCCCCTCGTCGAGCGCGGCGGCGTGCAGGACCCGCGCGGACGGTGAGCCGGCCGGGCGGTCGGCGGCGGCCACGGCCAGCCACGGGACGCCGCCCAGTGCCGTGCCGGGGGCGAGTTCGGCGGCGGTGCCGGAGGCCATCAGGTAGGGGCTGCGGGTTCCGGGTTCGGGCTTCTCGACCCGGGCCCGGGCGATCCGTTCGGGGAAGGCCAGGGCCACCACCAGCCCGGTGGCGGCCGCGTCGGGGAGGGACGAGCCCGGCGTGCCCGGCGTGCCCGGCGTGCCCGGCGGGTTCTGCGGGCTCCCGGCGCCCGCGCCGTCGCCGCCGGTCCCGCGGCGCAGGCGGCGGACCTCCTCGCGCCAGCGGCCGGCGTAGGGGTCCCGGCCGCCGCGGACGGTGCGCAGGACGGCGCCGAGGTCGTCGCCGAGGGGGCGGGGCGGTTCCTCGGAGAGCAGGGCGACCACCTCGGCGGCCCGGTCGGCGCCGACCAGCGGGGCGCCGTCGACGAGCGCGCGGGCGAGCCGGGGGTGCAGGCCGGTGCGGGCGAGCCGGACGCCGCGCGGGGTCGCGCGGCCGTCGGCGTCGACCGCGCCGAGGGCCTGCAGGGTCTGCCGGGCGGCGGCCATCGCCCCGGCGGGCGGGGCGTCGGGCAGGGCGAGCCCGGTGGCGTCCGGATCGCCCCAGCAGGCGGCCTGGAGGGCGAACGGGGTGAGGTCGGCGAGGGCGATCTCGGGGGTGGGGAAGCGTGCGGCGAGGGCGTCCTCGGCCTCGGCCCAGCAGCGGTAGACGGTGCCGGGGGCCTCGCGGCCGGCGCGGCCGGCGCGCTGGCGGGCGGCGGCGAGCGAGGCGCGGACGGTGACCAGGGCGGCGAGCCCGCGCGCGTGGTCGGTGCGCGGTTCGCGGGCCAGCCCGGCGTCCACCACGATCCGCACGCCGGGCACGGTGAGGGAGGACTCGGCGACGGCGGTGGCGAGCACGACCCGGCGCCGGTCGCCGGCGGCCAGCGCCGCGTCCTGCACGGGCTGCGGGGCGCGGCCGTGGAGTTGGAGCACCTCAGCGGGCGCGCCGTCGAGCAGCCCGGCGACCCGGGCGATCTCGCCGACGCCGGGCAGGAAGCAGAGCACGTCGCCGTCCTTCTCGGCGAGTGCGCGGCGGACGGTGGCGGCGACGTGGTCGAGCAGCGCGAAGTCGACCCGGGTGCCGTGGGCGGGGCGGACGGCCCGTGGGGGCGGGGCCCAGACCGTCTCGACGGGGTGCGAGACGCCGTGCGCCTCGACGACGGGGGCGTCGTCCAGCAGCCGGGCCCAGGCCCCGGTGTCGGAGGTCGCGGAGGCGCAGACGATCCGCAGCTCGGGGCGGAGCGCGGCCCGGACGTCGAGCAGGAAGGCGAGCGCGGTGTCGGCGTCGAGGTGGCGTTCGTGGCACTCGTCGAGGACGACGACGTCGACGCCGGGCAGTTCCTGGTCGCGTTGGAGCCGCTGGAGCAGCACGCCGGTGGTGACCACCTCGACCACCGTCCGGGGGCCGACCCGGCGGTCGCCGCGCACGGTGTACCCGACGGTCTCGCCGACGGCTGAACCGAGCAGCCAGGCCATCCGGCGGGCGGCGGCCCGGACGGCGAGCCGTCGCGGTTCGGCGACCAGGACCCGGCGGGCGGGCGGTGCGGCGGCCTCCCCGGTGTCGACGAGCCCGGCGAGGGCGAGCGGCACCAGGGTGGTCTTGCCGGTGCCGGGCGGGGCGGCGAGCACCGCGGCGCCGTGGCCGTCGAGGGCGCGGTGGAGGGAGGGCAGGGCGGTACGGACGGGCAGTTCGCGCCAGGCGGGGTTCATCGGCCGCGCGGTCCCGGTCAGCCGCGCTCGGCGACGAAGATCGCCGTGCCGGGGATCAGCCGTCCGCGCAGCGGCGACCAGCCGCCCCACTCCTGCTCGTGCGCGTCCGGCCACTCCGGCTCGACCAGGTCGAGCAGCCGGAAACCGGCGGCGACCAGTTCGCGGACCCGGTCGCCGAGCGTGCGGTGGTGCTCGACGTAGGTGGCGCGGCCCTGCTCGTCCTGTTCGACGTACGGGGTGCGGTCGAAGTACGGGGAGACGGCGGTCAGGCCCTCGACGCCGGGCTCGTCGGGGAAGGCCCAGCGGATCGGGTGGGTCACCGAGAAGACCCAGCGGCCGCCGGGCCGGAGCACCCGGTGGACCTCGCGCATCAGGGCGGCGGTGTCGGCGCTGAACGGGACGGCGCCGTAGGCGGAGCAGGCGAGGTCGAAGGAGGCGTCGGCGAACGGCAGGACGGCGGCGTCGGCCTGGACGACGGGGACCGGCGCGGTGCCGCGGGAGAGGTCGATCCGCAGCGAGTGCTGGAGTTGGCGGTACGAGATGTCGAGGGCGACGGGGCGGGCGCCGCGGCCGGCCAGCCAGCGTGAGCACTGGGCGGCGCCGGCGCCGAGTTCCAGGACGGTGCGGCCGGCCACGTCGCCGAGCAGGCGGGCGTCCGCCTCGTCCAGGCCCTCGGGGCACCAGGTGAACCGGTCGTCGCCGAGGAACGCGCCGTGCTCGTCCTGGTACTCGTCGGCGTTGCGGTCCCACCAGTGCCGGCTGGCCCGGCTGCTCTCGCCGGTGCCGGCGGAGCGCCTTACCGCGTCGTCGCCGTCCTCGTCAAGATCGTCCGCGTCGGAGTGGGCGCCGGGGCCGGCGGGGTCGTCGAGGTCGTGGAGACCGTCCGGGCCGGGTCCGGCGGCGTGGCGGACGGGCTCGGGCAGCTCGGGGCGGGGGGTGGCGGTCACGGTGACAAGGCCCATCGCGTAGGGTGTGATTCTGCGGAAGCGCCGCTGCCGCGAACCGGCCCGTAAGGGTCTGGGTCCCGGCGGTGGCATCCGGGGAAGGACTCCCTGCGGCCGCCACCCATGAGGTGCGCAATCGGAGGATATGGCCTGTTCCGTGCCGGGCTCCACCGTCTTGACGCCCTTGGCGTTGACCGTGCCTGGCCGTCCCCGTATGCTACAAGTTGCGCTGCGGGCCTGCGCGCCTCAGACGGAGCAGGTCGCGCTCGCATCTGTCGAAGACCCCACGGTCGCAAGACGGACGCCGATCTCCCGTTCTCGGGTTTTCCGGTGCGCCGTGTTCTTGGCTGTCCGGCTTTCGGTGGGAGCGATACGGGCCCTCCGCGTGGCATTACCTACGACTTTCATGTCCGCACCGGAGCCCTTTTCCTAATGACGAGCCCCACCGACTCCTCCCTCAGCACCACCCCGCAGGTCGCGCTCAACGACATCGGCGACGCCGAGGCGTTCCTGGCCGCGATCGACGAGACCATCAAGTACTTCAACGATGGCGACATCGTCGAGGGCGTCATCGTGAAGGTCGACCGTGACGAGGTCCTCCTCGACATCGGTTACAAGACCGAGGGCGTCATCCCGTCCCGCGAGCTGTCGATCAAGCACGACGTCGACCCGCACGAGGTCGTCGCCGTCGGCGACAACATCGAGGCCCTGGTTCTCCAGAAGGAGGACAAGGAGGGTCGTCTCATCCTGTCCAAGAAGCGCGCTCAGTACGAGCGTGCCTGGGGCACGATCGAGAAGATCAAGGAAGAGGACGGGATCGTCACCGGTACCGTCATCGAGGTCGTCAAGGGTGGTCTCATCCTCGACATCGGCCTCCGCGGCTTCCTCCCCGCCTCGCTCGTCGAGATGCGCCGCGTCCGCGACCTCCAGCCCTACGTGGGCAAGGAGCTCGAGGCCAAGATCATCGAGCTGGACAAGAACCGCAACAACGTGGTCCTGTCCCGCCGTGCCTGGCTGGAGCAGACCCAGAGCGAGGTCCGCCAGACCTTCCTCACCACCCTGCAGAAGGGCCAGGTGCGCTCCGGCGTCGTCTCCTCGATCGTCAACTTCGGTGCCTTCGTGGACCTGGGTGGCGTCGACGGCCTGGTCCACGTCTCCGAGCTGTCCTGGAAGCACATCGACCACCCGTCCGAGGTCGTCGAGGTCGGCCAGGAGGTCACCGTCGAGGTTCTCGACGTGGACATGGACCGCGAGCGCGTCTCCCTGTCGCTGAAGGCGACCCAGGAGGACCCGTGGCAGCAGTTCGCCCGTACCCACCAGATCGGCCAGGTCGTTCCGGGTAAGGTCACGAAGCTGGTTCCGTTCGGTGCGTTCGTCCGCGTGGACGAGGGCATCGAGGGCCTGGTCCACATCTCCGAGCTGGCCGAGCGCCACGTGGAGATCCCGGAGCAGGTCGTCCAGGTCGGCGACGAGATCTTCGTCAAGGTCATCGACATCGACCTGGAGCGTCGTCGCATCAGCCTGTCGCTCAAGCAGGCCAACGAGGCGCTGGGTGCCAACCCGGCCGAGGTCGAGTTCGACCCGACCCTGTACGGCATGGCCGCCTCGTACGACGACCAGGGCAACTACATCTACCCGGAGGGCTTCGACCCCGAGGCGAACGACTGGCTGTCCGGCTTCGAGAAGCAGCGCGAGGAGTGGGAGCGGCAGTACGCCGAGGCCCAGACCCGCTTCGAGCAGCACCAGGCCCAGGTCATCAAGAGCCGCGAGGCCGACGCGGAGGCCGCTGCCGAGGGTGGCGACGCCGTCGCCGCTGCGGCCGGTGGCTCCTACTCGTCCAGCAGCGACGAGGGCTCCGGCGCTCTCGCCTCGGACGAGGCCCTGGCCGCCCTGCGCGAGAAGCTGGCCGGCGGCCAGAGCTGAAGCTCTGATCCTGCCGCTGGTTCTCACTAGCGCATAGCGTCACCGACGAACCCCACCCGGTCTCCGGGTGGGGTTCGTCGCTTTTCCGGCGGCGCACGGGGGTGCCGTTTATTTGTTCCTTATGTGAAGGAATTTTGTGATGAGGGGCTCATCGGACCGCTATGGGTGATTCGGGACCAAGGCCCTACCTTGGGATGAGTTGCCCGACGGGTCGCTCACCCGGCCCCACACGCTAGGCACCCCCCGCACATGCGCCGTAGCACCGCAGTGACTCCCGCCTTCCGTACGGCCGACGACCCCAGGGTCGACGGGCGTCTTGCCGCCCTCGGCCGGTTCTGCTTCCGGCACCGGCGCTGGGTACTCGGTTTCTGGGCGGTCATCCTGGTCATAGGCGTGCTGATCGGCGGGCGGGTCTTCGAGGGTTCGGTGGCCGGCGCCGCCTCGGCGAGCTCGGAGGCCGACCGCGGCGGCGCGGTGGTCACCGCCGCCGACCCGGCCAGGGGAACCGTCACCGCCGTGGTGGACGGGAAGCCCGTGGACGACCCGGCCGTCCGGGACGCCGTCACCCGCGCCACCGCCGAGATCGCCGTCCTCCCCGGGGTCTCCTCGGCCGTCGACGCGTACGGCTCCGGCCCGGGCGCCGCCGCGCTGCGCTCGGCCGACGGCACGGCGAGCCTGGTCTCGGTGCGGATGGCCGACACCAGCACCGCCGCACAGACCACCGCCGTCACCCAGCGCCTCGCGGCCGTCCGGGCCGACGGTGCCGAGGTGACCGTCGGCGGGGACCTCGTGCTCCAGGACGAGGTCAAGAAGCAGACCGAGAAGGACACCCGGTTCGGCGAGATCGTCACCCTGCCGGTCACCCTGGTCGTGATGGTGCTGGTCTTCGGCGGCCTCGCCGCCGCCAGCCTCCCGGTGATCGGCGCGGTCGCCTCGGTGGGCGGCGCCCTGCTGGCCATGTTCGGCTTCAGCAAGATCATGGACATCGACACCAGCGTGCTGCCGATCGCCACCGTGCTCGGCCTCGGTCTGTCCATCGACTACGCGCTGCTCATGGTGAATCGTTTCCGCGAGGAACGCGGGCACGGAGCGTCGATCGCCGCCGCCGTCGAACGGACCGCGGCCACCGCCGGCCGGACCGTCGCCTTCTCCGGACTGACCGTCGCCGTGGCCCTCGCCGGCCTCTTCGTCTTCACCAGCCCCGTGCTCGGGGCCGTCGCCGCCGCGGGCGTGAGCGTGGTGGTGATCGCCGTCGCCGCCGCCCTCACCCTGATCCCCGCACTGCTCGGCTTCGCCGGCCGCCGGATCAAGACACCCACCACGCCCGTCCCCGACGAGGGCTTCTTCAGCCGCACCGTTCGTCGGGTCCGCAAGCGCGCGGTCCCCGTCGCCCTCGCCTGCACCGCGCTGCTGATGGCCGCTGGGGCCCCCTTCCTCCACGCCGACATGCGCAACTCCGGCGCCGCGGTGCTGCCGCACTCCTCGGCCGGCCGCCAGGTCGCCGACACCGTCGACCAGCGCTTCCCGCAGGCCTCGCCCGCTCCGGTCACCGTCGTCGTCGAGGGCGGCGCACCGGTCGCCCAGGCGTACGCGGACGACGTGGTGGCAAAGATCCCCGGCGTCAGCGGCGTGCGGGCGGTGACGCCGGTGAGCGACACGGTCTCCACCATCGACGTGCTGGTGCACGGAGACCCCCAGGGCGGACAGGCCAAGCAGGTGGTCGAGGAGCTGCGCGCCGACCGGGGCGGGCTCACCACCCACGTCACCGGCGGCGCCGCCTCGGTGGTCGACTTCCGGCACGAACTGCTCACCCGGGGCCCGATCGCGCTCGGCCTGGTCGCGCTGGGCACGCTGATCCTGCTCTTCCTGATGACCGGCTCGGTGGTGATGCCGGTCAAGGCCCTCCTGATGAACCTGCTCTCGCTGGGCGCCTCGCTCGGCGCGCTCACCCTGGTCTTCCAGGACGGCTGGTTCAGCGGACTGCTCGGCTTCAGCCCCACCGGGGGTCTGGAGACGTTCATCCCGGTGCTGGTCTTCGCGTTCGCCTTCGGGCTCTCGATGGACTACGAGGTCTTCCTGCTGGCCCGGATCAAGGAGCTGCGTGACAAGGGCCACAGCTGTACCCGGGCCGTGGAGCTCGGCGTCCAGCGCAGCGGTCGGATCATCACCTCGGCGGCGCTGCTGATGGTCATCGTCTTCGCCGGCTTCGCCCTCGGCGACATGCTGATGGTCAAGCAGATGGGCATCGCGCTGGCCGTCGCCGTGGCGGTGGACGCCACCCTGGTCCGCTGCCTGCTCGTCCCCGCCACGATGAGCTTCTTCGGCGAGTTCAACTGGTGGGCCCCGGCTCCGCTGCGCCGCCTGCACGACCGGTTCGGGCTGAGCGAGCACGTCGACCTGCCCGCCATCGAGCCGGCCGTCCTGCCTGCGCCGCGCGGCACGCCCGCGCCCGCGGCAGAGGCCACGTCGGCGTTCGCGCCCGAGGCCGCGGTTGAACCGGGCCTGGCGCCGGTCGGTTCCTAGGGCGTCCGGCGGGCGTCCGGCGGGCGCGCTCAACTGCGCGCGCGGTAGGCGCGCATCGACAGCGGGACGAACACCGCCGCGATGCCCGCCGCCCAGGCGAGCGACCAGAGCACCGGCCCGGCCACCGGCCCGCCGGTGAGCAGCCCGCGGAAGGCGTCCGCCAGATGGGTGACCGGATTCACGTTCACCCAGGCCTGGAGCCAGCCCGGCATGGTGTCGACCTGGACGAAGGCGCTGCTGGTGAAGGTGAGCGGGAAGATCAGCACGAACGCGAAGACCTGGACCTTCTCGGCGTCGCCCGCCAGCATCCCGATCAGGACGGCGCCCCAGGAGAACGCGCCCGTGAAGACGAGCAGCAGCGCCGCCGCCGCGACGAGCCCGGGGATCCCCTCGGTCAGGTCGAACCCCATCAGCGTGCCCAGGCCGATCATCAGCAGCATCGCCCAGAGCTGCTTGCACAGGTCGGCGGCGATCCGCCCGAGCAGCGGCGCCGAGCGGGCGATCGGCAGGCTGCGCAGCCGGTCGAAGACGCCCTTGGTCAGGTCGGAGTTGAGCGACATGGCCGTGTACATGGTGGTGAAGAGGGCGTTCTGGCAGATGATCCCGGCCAGCGCGTACTGCAGGTACGCCTGCGGGGAGCCGGCCATCTGGCCGCCCAGGACGTAGGTGAACAGCAGCACGAACATGATCGGCGTGACGCTGAAGTCGACCAGTTCCAGGGGGTTGTGCTTGACGGAGACCAGGCTGCGCCAGGCCATGGTGGCGGTCTGCTGGAGCGCGGCGAGGGGCCGGACCCGGCCGGATCCGGGGGCGGGGGAGGCGGCCCGGTCGGTGAGGACGGCGGTCATGACGGCCTCCCGGCCTGCTCGTAGGAGTCGTTGCGGCCGGTGTCCCCCGGCCCTGCGCCCGGCCGGCCGTCGCCCTGCTCGGCGTCCCCGGTGGGGGAGGACGCGGGTTCGGCCCGGTGCCCGGTGAGGGCGAGGAAGACCTCGTCCAGGCTGGAGCGGCGCAGTGCCAGCTCGCCGACGGCGATCCCGGCGGCGTCCAGCCGGCGGACCACGGCGGGCATCAGCTCGGGGTCGTTGACCGGCGCCGTGACGGCCCCGCCCTCGATCCGGGTCTGCGGGCCGGCCGCCTCGCCGATCAGGGCGTGGGCCCGGTCGAGGTCGTCGGGGCGGACCGGGCGCAGTTCCAGCACCTGGCCGCCGGTGCGGTCCTTCAGCTCGTCCGGGGTGCCGCCGGCGATCACCCGGCCCTTGTCGATGACGACGATCTCGTCGGCGAGCCGGTCCGCCTCGTCGAGGTACTGGGTGGTGAGCAGTGCGGTGACCCCCTCGGAGACCAGGCCGCGCAGCAGCTCCCACACCTCGCCGCGGCTGTGCGGGTCGAGGCCGGTGGTCGGCTCGTCGAGGAAGAGGATGCGGGGCCGGCCGACCAGGCTGGCGGCGAGGTCGAGTCGGCGGCGCATCCCTCCGGAGTAGCCCTTGGCGGCGCGCCCGGCCGCGTCGCCGAGCCGGAAGCGTTCGAGCAGTTCGGCCGCCCGGGCGCGGGCCTCCGGGCGGCTCAGGCCGAGCAGGCGCCCGATCATCAGCAGGTTCTCGGTGCCGCTGAGGTTCTCGTCGACGGCGGCGTACTGGCCGGTGAGCCCGAGCAGGGCGCGGACCCGGCCGGCCTCGCGGACCACGTCGTGCCCGCCGACCAGGGCGCGTCCGCCGTCGGGACGCAGCAGGGTGGCGAAGATCCGGACGGCGGTGGTCTTGCCGGCACCGTTGGGGCCGAGCAGGCCGAGGACGGTGCCGGATCTGGCGACCAGGTCGACGCCCGCCAGCGCCTGGGTCTCCTTGAACCGTTTGACCAGGCCTTCCGCCCGGATTGCGTCGGTCATGGCCGGACCTCCCGACTTGTGGGTGTGCGTCCGGGTGAGGGCGCACACCCTTCCAGGGTCGGTCAGGTCGTACTGTTCTGCCCATGCGACTGACCAAGTTCGGGCACGCCTGTGTACGTCTGGAGCACGAGGGGGCGGCCGTCGTCGTCGACCCGGGATCGTTCACCGATCCGGCCGCGGTGGTGGGGGCGGACGCGGTGCTGATCACCCACGAGCACGTGGACCACTTCGAGGAGGCCCGGCTGCGGGCGGCGCTGGAGGCGGATCCGGCGCTGCGGGTCTGGACGAACGCGGCGGTGGCGCGCCAGCTGGACGGCGTGGCGTCGAGGGTCACGGTGGTGGGGGAGGGCGACGCGTTCGAGGTCGGCGGGATCGGGGTGAGCGTGCACGGCGAGTGGCACGCGGTGATCCACCCGGAGATCCCCCGGATCGGGAACGTCGGCTTCCTCTTCGACGGCCGGGTCTTCCACCCGGGGGACGCGCTGACCGTGCCGCCGCACCCGGTGGAGACGCTGCTGCTGCCGTTCGCCGCGCCGTGGACCAAGGTCGGCGAGCTGATCGACTACGTCCGGGAGACCGGGGCCCCGCGGGTGGTGCCGGTGCACGACGCGCTGCTCAGCCCGGCGGGGCTGGCGGTGCACACCCGTCTGGTGGGGGCGGGCGGGCCGGGGACGGGCGCGGAGCTTCGCACGCTGGGCGAGGGGGAGAGCGCGGACCTGGGGTGAGGCGTCGCCGGTACCCGTCGGACGGCAACGGCTCCCCGGCTCGTACTTGCCAGAGGGCACGGACGCGCCGGTAGCCTGGCGCCATGCTGAAGATCGGACTGACGGGCGGCATCGGCGCCGGCAAGAGCGAGGTGTCGCGGCTGCTGGCCGCCCACGGCGCGGTGATCGTGGACTCCGACGTGATCGCCCGCGAGGTGGTCGCCCCCGGGACGGGCGGACTCAAGGCCGTGGCCGCCGAGTTCGGCGTGGGCGTGCTGGCGGCGGACGGTTCGCTGGACCGGCCGGCGCTCGGGGCGATCGTCTTCGCCGACCCGGAGCGGCTCGCGGCGCTGAACGCGATCGTCCATCCGCTGGTGCGGGCGCGGTCGGCGGAGCTGGAGGCGGCCGCCTCCCCGGACGCGGTGGTGGTGCACGACGTCCCGCTCCTCGCCGAGAACGGCCTCGCCCCGCTCTACGACCTGGTGATCGTGGTCGATGCGGAGGACGGTGTGCGGATCGACCGGCTGGTCCGCCTGCGCGGCATGGCCGAGGAGGAGGCGCGGGCCCGGATGGCGGCCCAGGCGAGCCGGGCCGACCGGCTGGCGATCGCCGACGTCGTGATCGACAACAGCGGCCCGCTGACGGACCTGGCGCCGCGGGTCGCTGACGTCTGGTCGGAACTGAAGGCGCGTCACGCCTGACTTCTGACTGAATCTGACCGGATCTGATCGAATCCGATCTGGTCAGACCGTCGGTGCGGCGCAGATCATGGAGTAATGGCTGATCACATAGCTCCGACGGTCGTGACCCTCGACCGGTACGGCCCGCCCGAACAGGCCGAGATCCTCGGCGACGGCCCCGACCCGTACGGGGTCGCGGACACCGGGCTCACCTGGCTGCCCAAGGAGGTCCACTTCGGCGTACGGGCGGTGGAGGACGGCCGACTCGTCGCCCACACCGGGCTGCTCCGGCTGCCGCTGACGGTGGGCGGCGTGGACCTGGAGGTGATGGGCGTCGGCGGGGTCGCCGTCGCCGCCGAGCTGCGGGGGCGGGGCCTGGCGCGCGCGGTGGTCGGCGCGGCCCTGAACCACGCGCGGACGCTGGGCCACCGCCGTGCGCTGCTGTTCTGCCGGCCGCCGCTGGTCCCGGTCTACCGGCGGCTCGGCTGGCGGGAGCTGCTGGCGGACGTCCACGTGGAGCAGCCCGAAGGGCGGGTCGCCCTCATGCCGCTGCGGACCATGTGGACCCCGCTGGCCGCGGGGACCGAGTGGCCGGAGGGGCCCGTCCGGCTGCGCTCGCTGCCGATGTGACCCGGGCGACCGGTGCGGCCCGGGCAGCCCGGCCGGGCGGTGCGGCCCGGGCAGGCGGTGCGGCCGGTGCGGCCGGTGTGTCAGTGCGCCGGGCCGCGTCCGGCCGGGGCCGGTGGCTCACTCGGGCCAGTCGGAGCCCTCGATCACGTCGACGAAGTCGGTCCGCTCGAACCCCGGGCTGAACCGGGCCAGCACGTCGGCCTTGACGTTCCCGAACGCCGTCTCCGGCTTGGGCGCGATGCCCTCGTGGAAGGCACGCAGGATGCCGCGCTTGAAGTCCGGCCGGGGGTGGGCGGCGACCACCGCGTCCCGGGCCCCGGCGGGCAGGTCGTGGTAGCCGATGCCGAGCACGTCCAGCTCCACACCGGCCGTGGTGAGCGCGATCTCCGGCTCCAGGTACTCCGGAACACCGGGCGTGGTGTGCAGGGCGATCGCCTCCCAGACCAGCCGGACCCGCTGTTCCGGCACCTGGCGGGCGCGGAGGAACGCGGCGGCCGCCTCGGCGCCGTCGACCTCGAACCGGCGGCCGGACGAGCGGTGCTCGGGAGCGAGGCCGACGTCGTGGAACATCGCGGCGAGGTAGAGCAGCTCGGGGTCGAAGGCGAGCCCGCGGCGGTGGCCCTGGAGGGCGCCGAACAGGTAGACCCGGCGCGAGTGGTGGTAGAGCAGCTCGGTGGAGGTGTCCCGGACGAGCTCGGTGGCCTCGACGGCGAGCCGGCTGTCGGGGATCGCCACCCCGGCGATCTCGGCGGCGCCGGTGGTGTGGTCGGCGCTGCCGGTGGGGTCGGTGGTCATGCGTTCGCTCCTTCGGTCCGGGGGGTGGCGGCGTGGCCGACGGCGGCGGTGGCCAGGGCCCGGATCATCGGGTGGACCTGGGTGCCGTCCCCGGCCAGCTCGGGCTGGAACAGCGAGGCGAGGAAGAACGGGTGTTCGTGCCCGGGCAGTTCGAGGATCCGCAGCTCGCCCGAGTCGTCCACGCCGCTGAACCGCAGCCCGTGCGTGCGCAGCTGCTCCAGGTAGGCGTCGTTCAGCCCGTACGCGCAGTGGTACCGCTCCAGGGTGCGGGTGGTGCCGAGGACGCGCTCGGCGAGCGAGCCGGACGTGATGTGCACGGCGCCCTCGTGTCCGACCAGGGAACAGGTGAGCGGCACGATCACCTGATCCTCCTCCTCCGGGTGGCTCTCGCCGTGCGCGGCGGAGCCGAGGCCGCAGACGTCGCGCGCGTACTCCAGCACGGCGTGCTGGAAGCCGGCGCAGGTGCCGAGGAAGGGGATGCGGTGCTCGCGGGCGGTGCGGACGGCGGCCACCGCGCCCGCCTCGCTGCGGTACGGGCTGCCGGGCAGCAGCCAGATCGCGTCGAAGCCGTCGAGGGCGCCGGGGGCCACGGCGTCCTCGGTGGGGATCCAGTAGGCGTCCAGCACGAGCTGCTCGCGGGTGGCGAGCACGTCGAGCAGCCCGGGGATCCGGGCGTGCGAGCGGACGGCGGGGGAGCGGTCGCCGACCAGGGCGAGCCGGGGGGTGCGGTAGGTCATGCGGCTATCCTGGCCCGCGTTGCCACATCAGTGCCAACGATGATTCCTTACCCGTCGATTAGAAGGACTGATGCCAGGTGGACCCGCAGCAGCTGCGCACCTTCGTCACGGTGGTCCGGCTGGGCTCCTTCTCCGAGGCCGCCCGCGAGCTCGGCTACACGCAGTCCGCCGTCTCCCAGCAGATCGCCGCGCTGGAGGCGGATCTCGGGGCCGCCGTGCTCGCCCGCCGCCCGGTCGCCCCGACCGAGGCCGGCGCGCGGCTGTTGGAGCACGCCGCCTCCCTGCTGCTACGGCTGGATGCGGCGCGCGCGGACGTCGCACGCCTGGTCGGCGCTCCGAGCGCCCGCCTGGTGGTCGGAGCGACCCCGCTGGCGATCGGCGCGGTCCTGGGGGGCGCGCTCGCCGACGTACGCCGGGCGTACCCGCGGACGGATCTGACGGTCCGGGTGGTCGCCCAGGACGCGCTGCCCGCCGAGGTGGCCACCGGCGCGGTGGACCTCGCCCTGATCGACGGCCCGGCCGCCCCCAGCGATCCGCTCCCGCTGCCCGACGTCGGCCCGCTGCGCACCGTCGCGGTCGCCGAGCAGCCGCTCGCCGTCGCCCTGCCGACCGGCCATCCGCTGGCCGGTCGGCCCGGCCTCTCGCTCGCCGACCTGTCCGCCGCCCGCTGGCTGGACGCCCCCGGCCTGGCGCCGACCGGGGCCCGGCTGCGGGCGGCGACCGCCGTCGACGGCTTCCGTCCCGCCGCCCGCTACCTCGGGACCGACGTCCGCGGTCTGCTCGCCCTGGTCGCCGCCGGTCACGGCCTCGCCGTCCTTCCCGCGTCGGTCCTGGACGGCGCCCCGGGCGTGGTGGCCGTGCCCGTCCGCGCGCCGCGGCTGGTGCACCGCACGGAGCTGGTCCACGGCAGCCTGCCGGAGGGCCCGGCGGCCGAGCTGGCCCGACTGCTCGGCGGTGCGCAGGTCCGAGAGCGCGGGGCCTGACGGCGTGAGCGCGTGACGGCGTGAGAGGGTGACGGCGGGGGGCGCGGTGAGTGGCGGCGCGGTGGATCCCGTCGTCTCACCCGACGACGGCGGCTCCCGGACAGCACGGGCCGGGGGTCTCGTAGCAGACGTACCCCAGGCAGCCGAGGCAGACGGAGATGTTCTCCAGTCGCCAACTCCGGCCGTGGCAGGAGCAGGTGGCGCGTTCGCGGAGCAACGCGTCCCAGCCGGCGGTGCCGCCGTTCGCCGCGAAGGCGGCCGTGACGTAGGAGTCCGTGGCCGGGTCGTCCGGTGCGTCCGCGCCGGTGCCGGGGCGGGCGGTGCCCAGATGCCAGCAGTACAGGGCGAGCAGGGCCCGCCCGTCCACCAGGCGGTAGGCCGCCCGGCCGTCGTCCTCCCAGGCCCGGACCAGCCCCGCGACCCGTTCGGCGAACGGCCGCGAGGGGTCGAGCAGGGCCAGGTTTCCTTGCGGTGGTCGCGAGTTGGCGCTCATGGCGGTACCCCTTTCCGGGGCCCACGGTAGGGCGTGCCGGGCGGGGGCCGGTCACCGGGGTGGGGGATGGCGATCTCCGCAGGGTGGGGCGGTCGGCCGGCCGCCGGGGTGCCTGCCGACGCTCCCGCCGGGCGGTCCCGCCCCCGGGCGCCGCAGCCCCCGCCGGGGCCGCCGACGCCCTCGTCGTGGCGTTCACGCCCAATTCATTGCAACGAATGGCGGGCGGTCGTTGCTTTCGCTGCCAGGATTCTTGCAACGATTAATTGCCTTTGACCTGCGATGATTGATGTTCTGCGCAATGAGCTTGTTGCCGCAACTTGGAAAGCAACGTAGCTTTTCCGTTGTCAGAAACAACGAGCCGAAGGACAGGCACCATGCAGAAGTTCGACACCCCCGCCCCGGTCTCCGCCCTCCTCGACATCCCCGCGGGGCGCATCCGGTTCATCGCCGCCGACCGCGCCGACACCGTGGTCGAGATCCTCCCTGCGGACCCCTCGAAGAGCCGCGACGTGAAGGCCGCGGAGCAGACCGCGGTCGAGTACCGCGACGGCGTCCTGCGGATCGAGGCCGCGCCGGCGAAGAACCAGTTCTTCGGCCCCTCCGGGTCCGTCGAGGTGACCGTCCGGCTGCCCGCCGGCTCCCGGGTCGACGCCAAGGCCGCCGACGCCGAACTCCGGGGCGTCGGACGGCTCGGCGACGTCGCCTTCGAGGGCGCGCGGGCCGCGGTCAAGCTCGACGAGACCGCCGGAGCCCGCCTCACCCTGCAGGCCGGCGACGTCTCGGTCGGCCGCCTCGGCGGCCCCGCGCAGATCAGCACCCAGAAGGGTGACCTCCGCATCGCCGAGGCCCACCACGGCACCGTCACCCTGCGCACCGAGTACGGCGGGATCGAGGTCGGCGCCGCGCGCGGCGTCTCCGCCTCCCTGGACGCCGGGACCGGGTACGGCCGGATCCACAACGCGCTCCGGAACACCGGTGGCACCGTCGACCTGGCCATCCACGCGACCACCGCCCACGGCGACATCACCGCCCACAGCCTCTGATCGGCACGCCCCCCACCGTTCGCGCCTCCACGGGCCGCGCCTCCACGGGCCGCGCCTCCACGGGCCGCGCCTCCACGGGCCTCCCGCTCCACGGCTTTCCCGCTCCACCCCCTGCGGCGCCGTCGCCGTCCACCACCACCGCCGATCCGTTCCGACCCCGGAAAGAAGAGACGAGCAATGACCACGATCCTCAAGGAATCCGTGTGGACCGGCACGGTGTCGGTCGACGACACCGCCCTGGCCGTGACCGACACCGGCTGGTCCGGCCGCCCCGTCGTCTACCTCAACGGCTCCTACGCCGACCAGTCGCACTGGCGCCGCGTCATCGCCGAACTCGGCGGCGACTTCCGCCACATCACCTACGACGAGCGCGCCCGGGGCGGGTCGGAGCGTTCGGCGGACTACTCCTTCGAAGCGTGCCTGCGTGACGTCGACGCCGTCCTCGAAGCGAGGGGCGTGGAGCGGCCGATCCTGGTGGGCTGGTCCTACGGTGCGATGATCGCGATGCACTGGGCCGCCCGGAACCCGGACCGCGTCGCGGGGGTGGTGCCGGTGGACGGCGCCCTGCCGCACGAGTGGCTCGACGACGCCGCCCGGGAGCAGATCCGGAAGCTCTTCCGCCGGATGAGCCCGCTGTTCCCGGTCGCCCGCCGGATCGGCATGGCCGCGCGGATGAGCGCCGCGCAGCACGCCGAGATCAACATCGAGGCCAACGAGCTCTGCGCGCCCGCCGTCCTCGACCCGGTCTTCGAGCGCGCGACCGCGCAGGTGCGGTACGTGCTCGCCACGGGCGGGAACCTGGGCGGCGAAGCGAAGTTGATGGAGCAGATCCGCTCGAACCTCGACCCGGTGCTCGCCCGTCACCCCAACATCCGCGTCAGTGCGAAGGTCGCGAGCAACCACTCCAAGATCCTGCGCAACGACTTCCGGGCCGTCGCCGACGCGGTGCGCGAGCTGGCCGCGTCGGCCGCCTGAACGACGGCGCGGACCCGCCGGTCCGCCGAGAAGCTCCGAGAAGCACCGGAAGCACCGGGAGCACCGGGAGCATCGGGGAGCACAGGGGAGCACCGGGAGTGCCCACGGATACCGCAGGAGGGCTACCGGCAGACGGTGCCGTCGGCCGGGACCTCGTCGGCGAGCAGGTACCCGTCGACCGCCCGCTTCAGGCAGGGGTTGCCGGTGTCGTAGCCGCCGTGGCCCTGGCCCTCCAGCGTGATGCCGATGCCGACGCCCGCGCCGAGTTCGCGGGCCATCGCCCGCGCGCCCTCGTACGGGGTGGCAGGGTCGCCGGTGTTGCCGACGACGAGGATCGGGGCCGAGCCCGGGGCGGACACCTCGGGGTGGTCGGACCGTCCGGGCACCGGCCAGCCCGTGCAGCCGATCAGGCCCCAGGCGGTGAACTCGCCGAACACCGGCGAGGCCCGGCGGAACTCCGGCAGCCCGGACCGGACGTCGGCGTCGCTGTAGCGCTGCTTGTCGTCGGCGCAGGAGATGGCCCGGTTGGCGGCGGCGGAATTGTTGTAGCGGCCCTGGGCGTCGCGGCCGAGGTAGGCGTCGGCGAGTGCCAGGAGGGTGGTGCCGGTGCCCCCCTGCATGGCCTCCTGGAGGCCCACGGCCAGGGCGTTCCACGTCTGTTGGCTGTACAGGGCGGCGGCGATGCCGGTGACGGCGAGGTCCTGGGTGAGCCGCCGGCCGTCGTCGGTGGGCAGCGGTGCGCCGTCGAGGCTGCGGAGCAGGCCGGTGATCCGCCCGGTCCCCTCGGCTCCGCCCCCACCGGTCGGACAGGACGTGCCGGCCTGGGCGGCGCAGGCCTTCATGAAGTTCTCCAGGGCGAGTTGGAAGCCCTTGGCCTGGCCGAGCGAGGACTGCGCCGGGTCCTTGGTCGGGTCGACCACGGCGTCCATCACCAGGTGTCCGACGTTCTGCGGGTACAGGTGTGCGTAGACGCCGCCCAGTTCGGTGCCGTAGCTGAGTCCGAAGTAGTGCGTCTTCGGGTCGCCGAGCACCTGGCGCAGGAGGTCCAGGTCGCGGGCGGCGGAGACGGTGTCGACGAACGGCAGGACGGGGCCCGAGTTCTGCTCGCAGGCGGTGGTGTAGCGGGCGTTGGACGCGTCCAGGGCCGTGACCTCGTCGTCGGTGTCGGGGGTGCCGTCGACGCCGGCGAGGGCGTCCGTGGCCCGGTCGTCGAGGCAGGTCACGCCCGCGCTGTTGCCGACCCCGCGCGGGTCGAAACTCACCAGGTCGTAGCGGGTGTTGAGGTCGGCGTAGTCCTTCGCGGCGGCGGGCAGCGTGGTGATGCCGGAGCCGCCGGGGCCGCCGAAGTTGTAGATCAGGGAGCCGATCCGGGGTTGCGGGCCGGTGGCCTTGGCGCGGATCAGCGCGAGGTCGACGGTCCGGCCGTCCGGGGCGGTGTGGTCGAGCGGGGCTTTCAGGGTGGCGCACTCCCAGGGGGTGCCCGGGGCGGGGCCGCTGCCCTCGGCGACGGACGGGGCCGGGCAGGTCTGCCAGGTGAGCTGCTGGCCGGTGAGCGCGGCGGGCAGGGGCGGGACGGTGGCCGGTGGGGTGGCCGGTGGGGTCGAGCCGCTCGCGGCGGCCGGAGGCGTCGTGGCGGTGGTCGGGGCGGGCGACGAGGCCGGCGGGGAGGCCGGCGAGGCCGGGCCGGACGAGCCGGCGTCGGAGGCATCGCTCCCGCAGGAGGCCGTCGGGGCGAGCAGCGCCGCGGCCAGGCCCAGCGCGCCGGCCGCGCGTACGACAGGGTGCATGGGGGTTCCGTTCCTGGACCGGCGGGTGGGGGGCGTGCCCGGTCCGGTGAGCGCCTCGTCCGGAGCGCCTTGCGTCGTGGCGTCAGCCTAGGTGCGGGGGCGGAGCCCCGCCCGTCGGGCGGCGGACCGATCCCTCGTGCAGGGTGGGTTGCCGAAGTCGATGTGGCTCGTTGTTCCTGCCGTGAGCCCTGACTTCCCCGCCCGTCGCGGCGCCCTTGAAGAAACGATTCTGCGCGCCCGCCCTGCGGTAGGCGCCCGTCCAGCCGTCACCCGGCTTCCTGTCCGGGGGCGGTCATGACGTACGAGACCCCCCGCGTCCCCGACCAGCGTGCCGCCGAGGAGGGCTGCGCGACGGCCCTCGACCTCCGGGTGGTCGTCTGCCCCGGCCTGACCCTCTCCGTCCCCGCGCGGCTGCGCTACCGCACCGCCGATCCCTATGCCGTCTTCCTGGACAACCACACCGACCTGGCCACGCCGATCACCTGGGTCTTCGCCCGAGAACTCCTCGCGGCGGGCCTGCACGACCGGGCCGGCATCGGCAGCGTCTCCGTCCGCCCCGGTGGCGGCGAACGGTCCGGGACCGTCCTCATCACCCTCACCGGCGAGGGCAGCAGTGTCGTCCTGAGTGCCCAGGCCGAACGGGTCAGGGCCTTCCTCGCCCGGACCGAGAGCCTTGTGCCCTCCGGCCGGGAACCCGCCCACCTCGACCTGGACGGTCTGCTCCGCCGCCTCTGCGACGGCGGAGCCGCCTCCCCGGGGCCGTGAGCGGGTGCCGCCGGGGCCGTCCCCCCCCCGGGGGGGGGGAGGGCCCCGGGGACCTCGAAGGCCGCCCCGCGGTGCCCGGTCGCCACGGCCGGCACC
>NZ_JBHXKE010000044.1:0-44427 GCF_042722765.1 Kitasatospora sp. NPDC058406 | reverse complement strand
GCCGCCTGGCTGGGCGGGTGGGGGGGGGGTGGCCGGTGGGGGTGGGGGGCGGGGGCCAGCCCCCCCCCCGGGCCCCACGCCACTGTTTCTCCCTCGTAGAGACATCGAGGAGCTGCACCATGTCCAGCGCAACGGCCGACGCTCGGCCCGAACACCGGAACCCGGTCGGATGGCTCTGGCGGAACTTCCGCGAATTCCGCCGTACCCGGCCCTTCTGGGGCGGTCTGCTGGCCATGATCGCCGGCGTCCCGATCCTGTACTTCCCCTATGCGAACCTGTCGCTGGGCGGCGTCACCATCGCCATGTCGACCACGGCGGGCGCCGGTTCGCTGATCATCGGCGTGCTGCTGATCCTGCTCGGCTTCACCGCCTGGTTCCAGCCCGCCGTGCGGATCTTCGCGGGCGTCGCCACCACGCTGCTCATCCTCGTCTCGATCCCGGTCTCGAACCTGGCCGGCTTCGGCCTGGCCCTGCTGCCCGGGCTCATCGGCGGCGGGCTGATGATGGCCTGGGCGCCGGTGCCGGAGGCGGCGGTCGAGGCCGTCGACCCGGGTGCCGACCAGGGCGTCGCCGAGAGGACCGCCACCGGGACGGCTGCCGCCGGGGCGTTCGCCGCCGAGGGGACCGACGCCGAGGCCGCCACCGCGCCGCTCCCGGCCGTCCCCGCCCAGGGCGAACCGTCGGTCGGGGGCCCGGCCGGGCCCGCCGCCGAGGGAACCGTTCCGCCGCAGGCCGGCGAGCCCAAGGAGGTTCGGTGACCGAGCCCGACGAGCGGCAGGGGGATCCCGTCGTTCCCGCCCCGCGCTCCGCCCGGCACGCGGCGCCCCGGACACCCGTCCGGATCCGCCTGCGCGGCCGCGCGCTGGCGATGGCCGCGGTACCGACCGCCCTGCTGATGGCCGCCGCCTACACGCCGGGCTCGGCCATCGCCGAGACCTCGGCGAGCAAGCCGTGCGCCACCGCGCCGGACGCCGCGCCGCTGCCGCCGAAGGTGGCCGAGACGCCCGTCCCGAAGAGCGAGCTGCCGCCGCCGATCCCGGGCCCGTCGGTCCCGCTTCCCGAGGCGACCGCCCCGACGACCGCCCCGGCGACTCCACCGGCGAGTGTGCCGGCCACGGCCCCGACGGCCGTCCCCACGCCCGCCGTCCCCACGACGGCCGTCCCGACGGCCGTCCCGCCGACTGCCGCGCCGACCGCCGCGGCGACGAGTGCCGCGCCGTCGGCACCTCAGCCGAAGGCCGCGACCCCGCCGCCGGCCGCGACCGCCGGCACCGCGGGCGGGGCCACCCGGGCCGGGCTCATCGACGACATCGTCGGGGGCGTCATCGACCTCGTCCGCCCGGGCGGTGCGCCGAGCCCGACCGCGGCGCCGTCCGCCGGTGTCCACGCGGTGGCCCCGGCCGCTCCCGCGCCCTCGCCGACCGGACCCGCCCCGACCGCACCGGCGCCGACCGCCACCGCGCCTGCGCCCGTCACCCCGAGCGGTACGGCGAGCGGTGTCCCGAGCGGCACCCCGTCCGGAGCACCGTCCGGAGCACCGAGCGGTTCGGCCTCCGCCAAGCCCTCCACCAAGCCCTCCACCAAGTCCTCCACCAAGCCCACCGCCGGTTCCTCCGCGGGCTCCGGGGCGAGCTCCTCGCCGTCGGCCCCGGCCAGGTCCTCCGCGCCGGGTACCCCGACGCCCTCCGGTTCGGCCTCGGCCACGCCGACCAAGGACCCGAACTGCCTGGTCGACACCAAGGCGCTCAACCCGGCCGGCAAGCCGCCGGACAACCCGATCCTCGTCCCGGACCAGAACTGGACCCTGCAGACCTCCCGGCTGGTGCTGAACCACGCGGTGCTGCTCGGTGTGGTCAACGTCCAGACGCCCACCGGCACCAAGCGGGTGCTGAAGTTCGAGGTCGAGAGCGTCGACATCGAGAACCTGCACATGTCGACGCTGGAGGGCAACGACAAGACCTTCCACGTCAAGGGCGCGCCCGGCTCGGTCTCGACCATGCGCAGCGGCACCGTCACCATGTACGTGGAGCGGCTCTCCGGCCACCTGTCCAAGGTGCTGGGCCTGCCGATCCCGATCGACCTGGGGGAGCTCACCCTCACGCCGGACGGGCCCCTGCCACAGTGGCTGTACGACCTGATAGGTCAGCTCCAACTGCCGCTCTGGCTGGAGCTGACCGGCGTCACCGCCGTCCAGGCCGGTCAGTTCGGCGGCACCCTGACGATCCCCGGTATGCAGCTCTACAACGACGACACCCCGTACGTGGGCAACGCGAAGTAGCCCCGGGCGGGCTCCGGCCCGGACACCGGCACCGAACGCCCGTGGGGCGGCCCCTCCGACCGGAGGAGCCGCCCCACGGGCGTCGTGCGGGGGACTACTTGTCGCTGCGGGTACCGAGGTGGTGGACCTGGACCATGTTGGTGTTGCCGGGGACGCCGGGCGGGGAGCCGGCGGTGACGATGACGGTGTCGCCCTCGGCCAGCTCGCCGATGCGGAGCAGTTCGCCGTCGACCTGGGCCACCATCTCGTCGGTCGAGCCGACCTGCTCGGTCACGTGGGCCTCGACGCCCCAGCTCAGCGAGAGCTGGTTGCGGGTGGCGTTGTCCGGGGTGAACGCGATCACCGGGATCGGCGAGCGGTACCGGGAGAGCCGGCGCGCGGTGTCACCGGACTTGGTGAACGCGACCAGCGCCTTGCCGTTGAGGAAGTCGCCCAGCTCGCACGCGGCGCGGGCGATCGAGCCGCCCTGGGTGCGCGGCTTGCGGCCCGGGTTGAGCGGCTGGAGACCCTGGGAGAGCAGCTCCTCCTCGGCCTTCTCGCAGATCCGGCTCATGGTGCGGACGGTCTCGATCGGGTACTTGCCCACGCTGGACTCGGCGGAGAGCATGACCGCGTCGGTGCCGTCCAGGATGGCGTTGGCGACGTCGGAGACCTCGGCGCGGGTCGGGCGCGAGGCGTGGATCATCGACTCCATCATCTGGGTGGCGACGATGACGGGCTTGGCGTTCCGGCGGGCCAGCGTGATGAGCTGCTTCTGGACCAGCGGCACCCGCTCCAGCGGGTACTCGACGGCCAGGTCACCGCGGGCGACCATGATGGCGTCGAAGGCGAGGACGATCTCCTCCATGGCCTCGACGGCCTGCGGCTTCTCGATCTTGGCGATGACCGGCACCCGGATGCCGACCGCGTCCATGACCTCGTGGACGTCCTTGACGTCGGCCGCGTTGCGGACGAACGAGAGGGCGACCATGTCGACGCCCAGCTCCAGCGCGAAGCGCAGGTCGTCCTTGTCCTTCTCGGACAGCGCGGGCACGTTGACGGCCGCGCCGGGAAGGTTGATGCCCTTGTTGTTCGAGAGCACGCCGCCCTCGACGACCACGGTCCGCACCCGCGGGCCGTCGACGCTGACGACCTCCAGGGCGATGACGCCGTCGTTGATCAGGATCGGGTCGCCGGCCTTGACGTCGCCGGGCAGGCCCTTGTACGTGGTCCCGCAGATGTGCTGGTCACCGGGGACGTCCTCGGTGGTGATGGTGAACTCGTCGCCGTTGTCGACGGTCACCGGGCCGTTGGCGAAGGTCGCCAGACGGATCTTGGGACCCTGGAGGTCGGCCAGGACGCCGATGGCCTTGCCGGTGTCCTCCGAGACCTGGCGGACCTTGCGGTACCGCTCCTCGTGGTCCGCGTGGGTGCCGTGGCTCATGTTCAGTCGGGCGACGTTCATGCCCGCCTCGACGATGGCCTTCAGCTGTTCGTAGGAGTCCGTCGCCGGACCCAGGGTGCAGACAATTTTCGCTCGGCGCATATCGATCAGTCTATCCGTTCGTGTTATAGGTGCATTCGGCCCGAATCGAGAGGAATCGCCGACGAAGGATTCCGGGGAGCGAGACGACGGGGGGTCAGTTTTCGGACGACCGGTGCACCAGGGCGAAGGCCTGCCGGGCGATCTCCAACTCCTCGTCGGTGGGCACGACGGCGACCGCCACCCGTGCGTACTCGGGGGAGATCAGCCGGGGCTCGCGCGAGCGTACCGAGTTGAGTTCCGGGTCGACCGCGATGCCCAGCCCGTCCAGGCCGGCCGTGGCGGCCGCCCGGACCGGTGCCGCGTTCTCCCCGACACCCGCCGTGAAGGCGATCGCGTCCACCCGGCCGAGCACCGCGTAGTAGCCGCCGATGTACTTGCGCAGCCGGTGGATGTAGGCGTCGAACGCCAGCCGCGCGTCCTCGTCGCCCTCCTCCGAGCGGCGCATGATCTCGCGCATGTCGTTGTCGCCGCACAGGCCCAGCAGGCCGCTGCGACGGTTGAGCAGGTCGTCGATCTCGTCGATCGAGAGCCCGCCGACCCGGTGCAGGTGGAAGACCACGCCCGCATCGATATCACCCGAACGAGTGCCCATCACCAGGCCCTCCAGCGGGGTCAGCCCCATCGAGGTGTCCACGCACCGGCCGCCCGCGACCGCCGACGCCGAGGCGCCGTTGCCCAGGTGCAGCACGATCACGTTCACCTCGGCCGGGTCCTTGCCGAGCAGCCGCGCGGTGGCCCGCGAGACGTACTGGTGCGAGGTGCCGTGGAAGCCGTAGCGGCGCACCCGGTGCCGGTCGGCGACCTCCTTGTCCACCGCGTACCGGGCGGCGTGCTCCGGCATCGAGGCGTGGAAGGCCGTGTCGAACACGGCGACCTGGGGCAGGTCGGGCCGCAGCGCGCGGGCCACCTCGATGCCGGTGATGTTGGCCGGGTTGTGCAGCGGGGCGACCGGGATCAGCCGGCGGATCTCCCGGAGCACGTCGTCGGTGACCACGGTCGGCTCGGTGAACCGCAGGCCGCCGTGCACCACCCGGTGGCCGATCGCGGCCAGCTCCGGGGAGTCCAGCCCGAGGCCGTCGGCGGCCAGCTCCTCGGCGACCGCCTTCAGCCCCGCGCCGTGGTCGGGGAAGGCCTGGACGCTCTCCCGCTCGGCGCCGCCGCGCGGGGTGTGCACCAGCCGGCCGCCGGCCTCGCCGATCCGCTCGACCAGCCCGGAGGCCAGCCGGGCGCCGTCCAGCATGTCGATCAGCTGGTACTTGACCGACGAGGAGCCGGCGTTCAGCACCAGGACGCGGGTACCTTCACTCATGCCGTTGCTCCTTCGCGGCGTTCCTGGGACTGGATGGCGGTGATCGCCACCGTGTTGACGATGTCCTGCACCAGCGCGCCGCGCGAGAGGTCGTTGACCGGCTTGCGGAGCCCCTGGAGCACCGGGCCGACGGCGACCGCGCCGGCCGAGCGCTGGACGGCCTTGTAGGTGTTGTTGCCGGTGTTGAGGTCCGGGAAGATCAGCACGGTGGCCCGGCCGGCCACCTCGGACCCCGGCAGCTTGGTGGCCGCGACGTGGGCGTCGACCGCCGCGTCGTACTGGATCGGCCCCTCGACCAGGATGTCCGGGCGCAGCTCGCGGACGAGTTCGGTGGCCTTGCGGACCTTGTCGACGTCCGCGCCCGAGCCGGAGGTGCCGGTCGAGTAGGACAGCATCGCGACCCGCGGCTCGACGCCGAACTGGGCGGCGGTGGCGGCCGACTGGATGGCGATGTCGGCCAGCTGCTGGGCGTCCGGGTCCGGGTTGACGGCGCAGTCGCCGTACACCAGCACCTTGTCGGCCAGGCACATGAAGAAGACGCTCGACACGATGGCCGCGCCCGGCGAGGTCTTAATCACCTCGAAGGCGGGCCGGATGGTGGCCGCGGTGGAGTGCACCGCGCCGGAGACCATGCCGTCGGCGATGCCCTCCTGGACCATCAGGGTGCCGAAGTAGGAGACGTCGGTGACCACGTCCAGGGCCAGTTCGACGGTCATCCCCTTGTGCGCCCGCAGCTTCGCGTACAGCTCGGCGAACTGGCGGCGCAGCGGGCTGGTGGTCGGGTCGACGATCCGGACCTGGGCGCGGTCGGCGGCCGGGTTCTCGGCCGGGAGGTCGATGCTCAGGCCCGCGGCCTTGCGGCGGACGGCGTCGACCTCGCCGAGCAGGGTGAGGTCGCAGATGTTGCGGCGGAGCAGGATCTCGGCGGCGCGCAGCACCCGTTCCTCGGTGCCCTCCGGCAGCACGACGTGCCGGCGGGCGCCCCGGGCCCGCTCCAGCAGCGCGTGCTCGAACATCATCGGGGTCACCCGCTCGGACCGGCCGACCTCGATCAGGTTGGTCAACTCGGCCGTGTCCACGTGCAGTTCGAAAAGGCCGAGGGCGAGGTCGGCCTTCCGCGGGCTGGCTGCGGAGAGCTTGCCCTCCAGGTGGGTGAGCGCGGCGGCGGTGAGCCAGCTGCCCTCCGGCACGACCGCGACCGGGGTGCCGGGGGCCAGCCGCGCGGCGAGTGCCATCACGTTCGGCCCCGGGTGCTGGCCGAGGGTGAGCAGCACGCCGGCGATCGGCGGCGCGCCGGCGGCGTGCGCGGCCAGCGAGCCGATCACCAGGTCGGCGCGGTCCCCGGGGGTGACCACCAGGGCGCCCTCGGTCAGCGCGTCGAGGAAGGTCGGCAGCATGGCGCCGCCGAAGACGAAGCCGCGGACGTCCCGGGCCAGGCCCGCGGCGTCCCCGATCAGCACCTCGGCGCCGGTCGCCTCGACCAGCTGGGCGACGGTCGGCGCGGCCAGCGCCGGCTCCTCGGGGATGACGTACGCGGGGATCGGCAGCTTCTCGGTGAGCTTGCGCTGGACCGGCTGCTTGGCGCCCGGCGCGACCCGGTTGGCGACCATCGCCAGGGTCTCGCAGCCCAGGTCGGTGTAGGCCCGGTGGGCGTTGCGGACCTCGGCGACCACGGTGGCGGCGTCCTCGCCGTGCCCGCCGACCACCGGCAGGACGGCGGCGCCGAACTCGTTGGCGAGCCGGGCGTTGAAGGCCAGCTCGTCCGGGATGTTGGTGTCCGCGAAGTCGGTGCCCAGCACCAGTACGGCCTGGCAGCGCCGCTCCAGTGCCCGGAACCGGTCCACCAGGACCGAGACCAGCTCGTCCTGTCCCTGGGCGGCCTGGAGCGCGGCGGCCTCCTCGTACGTCAGCCCGTACAGCTCGCCGGCCGGCAGGTCCAGCCGGTACCGGGCCCGCAGCAGCTCGACCACGTGGTCCGACCCGGGCCCTCCCCCGGCCGGGCGGCCGGAAGCCGCTCCCACGGGCGCGTGCGCGTGTACCAGCGGACGGAACACCCCGACCCGGTCCACCTGGCGGGTGAGCAGCTCCATGACCCCGAGCTCCACCGCCTGTCGCCCGTCCCCCCGGTCGATCCCGGTCACGTACACGCTGCGCGCCACGTGGCTCTCTCCGTCCCGTCGTCTCAGAAAGTGGTCATATCGACCATACCTTCGCACCCTGAACGCCCGTCCGCGAGCAGAGTGGTCGTACCCCGGCAAGGGTCGAAGGTCACAGGGGCGAGAAGCGGTCCGGGCCGACGAGTTCGACCACGGCTCCCCGGTCGAGCTCGTCGAGGCGGAGCACGGTCACCCGCTTGTCCAGCAGCCAGCCGTGCCGGCGGCGGAGGGTGTCGTTCGGTCCGGGCCGCCAGCCGTCGGCGGCGAGCCGTTCGCGCACCCGGCGGCCCACCTCGGAGCCGGGCAGGCCCTCGGGGCTGCCGAGGGTGAGTTCGCGGACGCAGAAGTGCAGGGCGCAGCGGGGATCCTCGCCGCTGTCGTGTTCGACGGTGAGTCCGGCCGGCAGCGAGAACTCGGCCCGGGCGGGGGAGTACGGCTCGTGGACGGCCAGCTGGTAGAGGAGGCCGATGACGAGGCCGATCAGGCTGTGGGCGGCGGTGGCGAGGGTCGCGACGGCCACCGGGCGGCTGTACTCCGGGGACGGCCGGGGGCCGCACCGCCGCCGCTCGACCAGCGCACCGGCCAGGACGACCAGGCCGGCGGCCAGCGGATAGCCGGCCTCGGACTCGGCGGTGGCCCGGCTGTGGAACCAGCCGTGTTCCAGTCCGACCGGGACGGCCGCCAGGCCGGCGAGGACGGCGCCGACCGCCGCTCCGGTCGTGCGGGTGCGCGCCAGCACCGCCCAGCAGGCCGGGGGCAGCAGAACGTAGGCCCACCCCAGGAACGTTGCCACGCGCGAGGCCCCCCAGCCGCCGACGATCAGTAACCGCCCGGGGGAGCCTAGGGGCCACCGCCGCCAGGCACAACGGCCCCTGCCGCGGGGCGCGACCGCGCCGCGGGGGCGGGTGCCGGGCCCGCGGGCCGGCACCCGCCGGGAGCGTCAGACGGGGCGCAGCCAGAGGGTGGCGAGCGGGGGGAGGACCAGTTCGGCGCTGCGGGGCTGGCCGTTCCACTCGACGGGCTCGGACTTTACGGGGCGGGAGTTGGCGATGCCGCTGCCGCCGTAGGTCTCGGCGTCGGTGTTGAGGACCTCTTCCCAGAGCTGGTCACGGCCGTCGAGGGCGGGCAGGCCGACGCGGCGGCCGTGGCGGACCACGGGGGAGAAGTTGCAGACGGCGACCAGCGGGGTGCCGTCCGCGGCGTACCGGACGAACGAGAGCAGGTTGTCCTCGGCGGCGCCGCCGTCGAGCCAGCGGAAGCCGGCCGGGGTGGTGTCCAGCTCCCAGAGGGCGGGGGCGTCGAGGTAGCGGCGGTTGAGGTCGCGGACGAGGCGGCGGACGCCCAGGTGGTCCTGGTGGGCGGGCCACTGCTCGTCGAGCACCCACCACTGCGGGCCCTGCTCGTGGTCCCACTCGGCGCCCTGGGCGAACTCCTGTCCCATGAAGAGGAGCTGCTTGCCCGGGTGGGCCCACATGAAGCCGAGGTAGGCGCGGTGGTTGGCGCGCTGCTGCCACCAGTCGCCGGGCATCTTGGAGACCAGGGCCTGCTTGCCGTGCACCACCTCGTCGTGCGAGATCGGCAGGATGTAGTTCTCGGAGTAGGCGTACACCATCGAGAAGGTGATCTCGTTGTGGTGGTACCTGCGGTGCACCGGTTCCTTGCCGATGTAGACCAGCGAGTCGTGCATCCAGCCCATGTTCCACTTGAGGCCGAACCCGAGGCCGCCGCTGTCGGTGGGCCGGGTGACGCCGTCCCAGGCGGTGGACTCCTCGGCGATGGTGATGACGCCGGGGCAGCGGCGGTAGACGGTGGCGTTCATCTCCTGGAGGAACGAGGCCGCGTCGAGGTTCTCCCGCCCGCCGTACTGGTTGGGGGTCCAGGCGCCGCCCTCGCGCGAGTAGTCGAGGTAGAGCATCGAGGCGACGGCGTCGACCCGCAGGCCGTCGATGTGGAACTCCTCGCACCAGTAGACCGCGTTGGCGACGAGGAAGTTGCGCACCTCGACGCGGCCGTAGTCGAACTCCAGGGTGCCCCAGTCGGGGTGCTCGGCACGCAGCGGGTCGGCGGGCTCGTACAGCGGCTCGCCGTCGAACCGGGCGAGTGCGAAGTCGTCCTTGGGGAAGTGCGCCGGCACCCAGTCGACGATGACGCCGATGCCGTGCCGGTGCAGGGTGTCGACCAGGTGCCGGAAGTCGTCGGGGGTGCCGAGCCGGGCGGTGGGCGCGTAGTAGCCGGACACCTGGTAGCCCCAGGAGCCGCCGAAGGGGTGCTCCATGACCGGCATGAGCTCCACGTGGGAAAAGTTCAACTCCTTGAGGTACCCGGGGAGTTCCTCGGCGATGGCGCGGTACGAGGTGAGGTCGGGGCGCCAGGACGCCAGGTGCAGCTCGTACACCGACATGGGGGCGCGGTGGTGTGCGGTGCGGGCCCGGCCGGCCATCCACTCGTCGTCCTGCCAGCGGTGGGCGGAGGTGGTGACGACCGAGGCGGTGCCGGGCGGGATCTGCGCGGCGCGGGCGAGCGGATCCGCCTTGTCGAGGATCCAGCCCTGCCGGGTGCGGATCTCGTACTTGTACTGGGTGCCCTCGCCGAGGCCGGGCACGAACAGCTCCCAGATGCCGGAGGAGCCGAGCGAGCGCATCGGGTGGCCGGAGCCGTCCCAGTGGTTGAAGTCGCCGATCAGGCGGACCCCGGCGGCGTTCGGCGCCCAGACGGCGAAGGCGGTGCCGGCGACCCCGTCGACGGTGCGCACGTGGGAGCCGAGGGCCTGCCAGAGCTGTTCGTGCCGGCCCTCGGAGATCAGGTGGAGGTCGAGGTCGCCGAGGGTGGGCGGGGTGCGGTAGCCGTCGTGCTGGCGGATCGGCTCGATGCCCGGGTAGCTGACCAGCAGCCGGTAGTCGACCGGGTCCGACGCGGCGGGTCCGGCGCCGGGGAGCAGCCCGGTGAAGAGGCCGCTCTGCTGGTGGGTGAGCTCGGCGGGTCCGAGCGCGGTCTCGACGACGACGCGTTCGGCGAACGGGCGGAGCACCCGGATGGCGGTGCCGCCGTGCACGGGGTGGGCGCCGAGCAGGGAGTGCGGGTCGTGGTGCTGTCCGCCGACCAGCCGGTCGACCTCGGCGGGCGGCAGCGGCGCCTCGGGCAGCCGCAGTGCCCCGGACGGTGCGGCGGCCTCGGCGGCGGCACCCGCCCGGTCGGTGGTCCCGGTGTCGGCCGGGCGCCCGGCCGAGACCCCGGCTGCCGCGGCGGCGGTCCTGGTGCCGGCGGGGGCGTCGCGGGCCTCGGGGCCGGCGACCGGGGCCCCGACCGGGGCCGGGGCGGCGTTGGCCGGGGCCGGTACGGCCGGCGGCCGCGGCTCGGCCCGCCGGGCGGTCGCGGGCTCGCGCTGCGGGGAGTCCGGGCCGGCCAGGAAGGTGGCCGGCACGGTGCGGGTGGTGCGGCCTGGCGGGTCGAGCGGCGTCACTGCGAGGACCTCCTGGATCGGGGCCGGCGGGTTCGGAGGGGCGTCGGTGAACTCGCCGGCGGCTGGTTCCGGCGGATGAGGGTGGACTCGGGTGGAGCGGGGGACAGCGGGTGGCGACAGGTGGAGCCGGACGGAGCCGGACGGAGCGGGATCAGACGGTGAGCGCCAGGCGGTTGATGGCGGCGAGCGGGATCGGCAGCCAGCTCGGCCGGTGCCGGGCCTCGTACACGACCTCGTACACCGCCTTGTCGATCTCCAGGGCGCGCATCAGTTCGGGGGAGGCGGCCGGGTCGGTGCCGCCGCCGGCGGTGTAGCCGGCGCTGTAGGCGGTGCGGTTGCGCTGCGCCCAGGCGGCCGCGAGGTGGGCCAGTTCCGGGTCGGACGGTCCGCCGGCGAGCAGGTGGGCGGCGGCGTAGTCGAAGGAACGGAGCATCGCTGCCACGTCCCGCAGCGCCGTCTGCGGTTCGCGCCGCTCGGTCACCGACTTGGCGGGTTCGCCCTCGAAGTCGAGCAGCACCCAGCCGTGCGGGGTGCGCATGGCCTGGCCGAGGTGCAGGTCGCCGTGGATCCGCTGGACCGGCAGGCCGTCGGGGTGGGCGTCGGCCATCTGCTGGAAGGCGGAGCGCAGCGCGGCCCGGTAGCGCATCAGCCCGGGGACGGCGGCGACCGCGCTGTCGAGGCGGTCGGTCATCGCGGAGGCCAGCCGTCGGGTCTGCGCGCGGTCGAGGCGGGCGACGGGCATCGAGCGGGCCAGTACCCGGTGGACCTCGGCGGTGGCCCGGCCGAGCCGGTGGGCCTCGATGGCGAAGTTGCCGGGGGACGGGTCGCCCTTGAGGCGGCCGACCTGGTCGAGCGCGAGCTCCCAGCCGTCCTCGGCCTCGGGCAGGTAGCGCTGGAGCAGCCCGAGGGTGGCCGGCTCGGCGCGCTCCAGACGGCTCTCGAACCAGGCGGCGACCCGGGGGATGCGGGTCGAGCCGGCCCGGGAGAGCGCCAGCGAGAGTTCGAGGTCGGGGTTGGTGCCGGGGTGGATGCGCCGGAACAGCTTGAGGATGTAGGAGGTGCCGTAGATGACCGAGCTGTTGGACTGCTCGGCGGTGGAGGCGCGGCCCGGGAGGTTGGTGGGAAGCCCGGAGCCGGGGGTGCGGCGGAACGACAGCGAGCCGAACCGGTCGCCGGTGGCGAGGTGTTCGAGCAGCCGACCGGTGAGTTCGGGGTCGTGCACGGCGTCGTAGAGGGCCGCACCGTCGTACGGGCCCTGGGTGAGCCGGCCGAGGACGGCGGTCGGCTCGATGCCGGCCGGGCCCTGCGAGCGGATGCCGAGCAGCAGCTGGTACAGGTCGCCGTGCGGCGCGCCGGCGGTGGTGGCGTGCTCGACCCGGAGCAGCAGGTGCAGCAGGGCGGGGTCGCCGACCTGGAGGGGGGTGCCGACGAGGGGGGTGAGGCCGGTGATCGGCCGTCCCTTGCCGGCGTACCAGCGCTGGGTGGGGAGCCACTCGGCGATCAGGGGCAGAGCCGCCTGGACGAGTTCGCTGACCCCCAGGGCGGTTCTCCGGGCCCCGGTGCCTCGCGTGCCGACCGGCACGGCGGAGCCGGCGGGGGTGTCACGGTGCAGTGGAGCTTGAGAACGGGAGGTTTCGGACATGACTCCCTTTCCCCGGAAGAGGCGGGCGGACTGCCCGACGGGTCTGGCCGGGTCCGTCAGTCTTCCGGATTGCGGCGGCGCGGCGGCGACGGCACGCGAGCGTTGCGCCCGGGTGTCACGCCTTCGTGTGGGTGGCCGTTGGGCTGTTCTCCGTACGCGGTGGTGCAGAGAACTCCGGGGGCGCGGGTTCGAACTCGCGCCCCCGGAGGGTTCGATGAGCTTCCGGCGGCTGCCGGATCGTTACTTCGGATGCCTGGTTCCGCTCAACCGGGGGGGCCGGCGGAGCTGGAACCAGTAGAAGCCGTGCCCGGCGAGGGTGAGCAGGTACGGCCACTCGCCGATCGAGGGGAAGCGCACTCCGCCGATCAGCTCGACCGGGTAGCGTCCTCCGAACTGCCTCAGGTCCAGTTCGGTCGGCTGTGCGAACCGCGAGAAGTTGTTCACGCACATGACCAGGTCCCCTTCGTGCTCACGGACGAAGGCCAGCACCGCGGGGTTGCTGGAGGGCAGTTCGGTGTACGTCCCGAGGCCGAAGGCCGGGTTGAGCTTGCGGATCTCGATCATGCGACGCGTCCAGTGCAGCAGTGAACTCGAACTGCTCTGCTGTGCTTCGACGTTGGTCACCTGGTAGCCGTACACCGGATCCATGATGGGCGGCAGACTGAGCCTGCCCGGGTCGGCGGACGAGAAACCCGCGTTGCGGTCCGGGGTCCACTGCATCGGGGTCCGGACGCCGTCCCGGTCGCCGAGCCAGATGTTGTCCCCCATGCCGATCTCGTCCCCGTAGTAGAGCACCGGCGAGCCGGGGAGGGAGAGCAGCAGCGCGGTGAACAGCTCGATCTGGTTGCGGTCGTTCTCCAGCAGCGGGGCGAGCCGGCGGCGGATGCCCACGTTGGCGCGCATCCGCGGGTCCTTGGCGTACTCCGCGTACATGTAGTCGCGCTCCTCGTCGGTGACCATCTCCAGGGTCAGCTCGTCGTGGTTGCGCAGGAAGATGCCCCACTGGCAGCCGCGCGGGATGCTCGGCGTCTTGGCGAGGATCTCCGAGACCGGGTACCGGGACTCCCGGCGGACCGCCATGAAGATCCGCGGCATCACCGGGAAGTGGAACGCCATGTGGCACTCGTCGCCGCCGGAGGCGAAGTCGCCGAAGTAGTCGACGACGTCCTCCGGCCACTGGTTGGCCTCGGCGAGCAGCACGGTGTCCGGGTAGTTGGCGTCGATCTCCTTGCGGACCCGCTGGAGGAACTCGTGGGTCTCCGGCAGGTTCTCGCAGTTGGTGCCCTCGCGGGCGAACAGGTACGGCACCGCGTCCAGCCGGAAGCCGTCGATGCCGAGGTCGAGCCAGAACCGGAGCCCGGCGATCATCTCGTCCTGGACGCGCGGGTTGTCGTAGTTGAGGTCCGGCTGGTGCGAGAAGAACCGGTGCCAGTAGTACTGCTTGCGCACCGGGTCGTAGGTCCAGTTGGAGGTCTCGGTGTCGACGAAGATGATCCGGGCGTCGGGGTACTGCTTGTCGTCGTCGGCCCACATGTAGAAGTCGCCGTACGGGCCGTCCGGGTCCTCCCGGGAGGCCTGGAACCACGGGTGCTGGTCGCTGGTGTGGTTCATGACGAAGTCGATGACCACGCGCATGCCGCGCAGGTGGGCGGCGTCGACGAACTCCATGAAGTCGGCGAGGTCGCCGAACTCGGGCAGGACCGACTTGTAGTCCGCCACGTCGTACCCGCCGTCGCGCAGCGGTGAGGCGAAGAACGGCGGCAGCCAGAGGCAGTCGACCCCGAGCCACTGCAGGTAGTCGAGTTTGGACGTGAGCCCCCGGAGGTCCCCGACCCCGTCGCCGTTGCTGTCCTGGAAGGACCGCACCAGCACCTCGTAGAAGACCGCACGCTTGAACCATTCCGGGTCCAGGTTCTTCTTCGAGGTCTCGGGGAAGGTGTCGGGAACGGGCTCGTTCACTGTCACGCTGGGTTCCTCCGAACCGTGAGGAGGTGAGCCGGCTCGGTTGAGGGATCGAGCCGGACGTAGTTGTGCCGGCCCCAGGTGTAGGCGGCGCCGGTGAGCTCGTCGTGGACCGCGTACGGCCCCTCCCCGTCGAGGGTGACGGTGGCCTCCTGGGCGTGGTGCGGGTCCAGGTTCACCACGGTGATGACGTGGTCGGTGAGGCCGTCGGGCGTCAGGGCGGTCTTGGAGTAGGCGAGCACCTGGTCGTTGTCGGTGGGGTGGAAGCGCAGGGAACGCAGCTGCTGGAGGGCCGGGTGACGGCGGCGCAGCCGGTTCAGGACGGTGAGCAGCGGGGCGAGGGTGTCGGTGCGGCTCCAGTCCCGGGGGCGCAGTTCGTACTTCTCCGAGTGCAGGTACTCCTCGGAGCCGGGGTGTGCCGGCTCGTTCTCGTACAGCTCGTAGCCGGCGTACACGCCGTAGCTGGGGGAGAGGGTGGCGGCCAGTACGGCGCGCACCGCGAACGCGGCCGGACCGCCGTGCTGGAGGAAGTCGTGCAGGATGTCCGGCGTGTTGGGGAAGAAGTTGGGCCGCATGTAGGCGGCCGCGTCACCGGAGAGTTCGGTGAGGTACTCGATGAGTTCCTGCTTGGTGTTGCGCCAGGTGAAGTACGTGTACGACTGGTGGAAACCGATCTTCCCCAGGGTGTGCATCATCGCGGGGCGGGTGAACGCCTCGGCCAGGAACACCACGTCCGGGTCGGTGCGGGCGATGTCGGCGAGCACCTTCTCCCAGAACGCCACCGGCTTGGTGTGCGGGTTGTCGACCCGGAAGATCCGCACGCCGTGGGCCATCCAGAACCGGAGCACCCGGATCGTCTCCTTGACGATTCCGTCCATGTCCTGGTCGAAGTTGATCGGATAAATATCCTGATACTTTTTCGGCGGGTTCTCGGCATAGGCGATGGTGCCGTCGGTGCGGTGGCTGAACCATTCCGGGTGCTTGTTCACCCACGGGTGGTCCGGCGAGCACTGCAGCGCGAAGTCCAGCGCCACCTCCAGGTGCAGCGCCGCCGCCTCGGCCACGAAGTGGTCGAAGTCCTCGATGGTGCCGAGGTCCGGGTGGACGGCGTCGTGGCCGCCCTCCGGCGAGCCGATCGCCCACGGCGAGCCGACGTCGTGCGGACCGGCCGTCAGGGTGTTGTCCGGCCCCTTGCGGAAGGCTCGCCCGATCGGGTGGACCGGCGGCAGGTAGACCACGTCGAAGCCCATCGCGGCGACCGCCGGAAGCCGCTCGGCCGCCGTCCGGAGACTGCCGGACCGCGGCGGCTCGACGCCCGACGGGTCGACCACCGCCCCCTCCGAGCGGGGGAAGAACTCGTACCAGGAGCCGAACAGCGCCCGCTCCCGGTCCACCTGGAGCGGGAGCGGGCGGGAGGCGCTCAGCAGCTCGCGCAGCGGGAACCGGGCCAGCAGCTCCTGGACGTCCGGGGCGAGCGCGGCGGCCAGCCGGGAGAGCGGCGGCAGACCCGGGTCGCGCAGCGCGTCGACCGCGGCCAGCACCTGGGCCCGGCCGTCCTTCTTCGGCACCCCGGAGGCGGCCCGCTCCAGCAGCTGGGCGCCCTCCTCCAGGACCAGCGCGGTGTCGATCCCGGCCGGCAGCTTGATCGACGCCGTCCGGCGCCAGGTGGCGACCGGGTCGGACCACGCCTCCACCAGGTACGACCAGCGGCCCGGCGCGGTCGGGGTGACGTGCGCGCCCCAGCGGTCGGTGCCCTCGGCCAGCTCGCGCATCGGCGTCCACGGGCCGCTGCGGCCGCGCGGGTCGCGCAGGACCACGTTGGCGTTGACCGCGTCGTGGCCCTCGCGGAAGACGGTCGCGGTGACCAGGAAGGTCTCGCCGGCCACCGCCTTGGCCGGGCGGCGGCCGGCGTCTACGAGGGGGCTGACGTCCAGGACGGGGATGCGGCCGATCACGGTGTCGCTCTCTGTCGTCTTGCGGGCGGCGGGCTTGCGGGCGGCGGGTTTGCTCGTGACGGGTTTGCCGGCGGGGGGCTTGCGTGTCGCGGCGCCGCGGCCGACCGGCTCGGTGCCGGTCCCGGCCTTCGCGGTGGCGGGCTCGGCGGCGGTCGCGCTGCGCCGTGTGGTGGTGGTGCGCTTGCGCGGTGCCGCGGGTCGGCTCTCCTCGGCCCCGGGTTGTCGGGCCGGTTCGTCCGCTCGCTCCGTACGGATAGCCCCGGCTCCCCGGGGACCCGGCATCGACGCGTCTGTCCGGATGTCAGAATCCATCCGTCCGGACGATTCCGCGACCGCTGCGTCGGGGCTGTCGGCCACCGGTGTGGACTGGTCCCGCGTGTCGCCGTGCATGCCAAACTCCTGCCCGAGATCGGCGGCAGCTCCCGCGGGCCGGCGGGGCCAGGGGAGTACCGGGAGGACTGCTGGGTGGGGAGGACGTGCGACCGGAAGCCTGCCCGCGCCGCCGTCCCCGGCAACCTGCCCCGCTCCCGCCGAGCCCGTGGCGGGACCCCCGAGAGCCCGCGCGCGTCCCGGCGCACGCCTCTCGGGGCACACCCCTGGGTGACCCAACCCACCCGTGAACGAGCAGGCCGAGTCCGAGGACACGCGTCGGTGCGCGGTGAGCGCCGAATGGACCAAGGAAGAAGGGGAACGGTCAACGCGAAAAGGATTCGGACGTGCTGCTTCTCGGGGGAGCGCCACCCGTCTCCGCACACCCCGAAGCATCAACGACCTTGGCTCATCGTCGCATCGGCGACACGACTTTCGCAGCGGTATGACAGTAGTTTCGGGCGTGATCGGGGTCGGAACCGTCACCGGAAAAGGATCTTTTCCGCCGTGTTCACGTATTGGTGGCGCGGCCCCCGGAAAAGTGCGCCTCGTGCGCCCCCCGTGCAGCCCAATGCGCCGAATGCGATCTCATCAATAGGCCGAACGGAGGTCGAATAGACCAACTGACGCACCATCATGCCAGTGGCCGCGGCTACGCTTCACGCCGTGAAGGCAATCCGCAGATTCACCGTCCGCACCGTCCTGCCCGAACAACTCCAGCCGTTGCACGAGCTGGCCCTCAACCTGCGCTGGTCCTGGCACCCCGAGACCAGGGACCTCTTCCGGTCCGTGGACCCGGAGGTCTGGGCCGCGACCGGCGAGGACCCGGTGCGACTGCTCGGGGAGGTCCCGGCCGCCCGGCTCGCCGCGCTCGCCACCGACCGGCGCTTCCTGCGCAGACTCGGAGACCTCGCCGACGACCTCCGGGAGTACCTGGCCGGCCCGCGCTGGTACCAGTCGGCCGGGCAGGCGGCCGACGTCCCGCTGCCCGCCGCTGTCGCCTACTTCTCGCCCGAGTACGGCATCGCCGCCGCGCTGCCCCAGTACTCCGGCGGCCTCGGCATCCTCGCCGGGGACCACCTCAAGGCCGCGAGCGACCTCGGCGTCCCGATCATCGGCGTCGGGCTCTTCTACCGGCACGGCTACTTCCGGCAGTCCCTCGACCGGGACGGCTGGCAGCAGGAGCGCTACCCGCTGCTCGACCCGGACGAGCTGGCCGTCACCCTGCTCCGCGAGACCGACGGCACCCCCTGCCGGATCGACCTCGCGCTGCCCGGCGGCCGCACCCTGGCCGCGCACGTCTGGAAGGCCCAGGTCGGGCGCGTCCCGCTGCTGCTGCTCGACTCCGACATCGAGGCCAACTCGCCCGCCGAGCGCGACGTCACCGACCGCCTCTACGGCGGCGGGAGCGAGCACCGGCTCCTTCAGGAGATGCTGCTCGGGATCGGCGGTGTCCGCGCCGTCCGCGCCTACGGCCGGCTCACCGGCCACCCCGCCCCCGAGGTCTTCCACACCAACGAGGGCCATGCCGGCTTCCTCGGCGTCGAGCGGATCCGCGAGCTCGTCGCCGACGCCGGACTCGACTTCGCGGCGGCCCTGGAATCGGTCCGGGCCGGCACCCTCTTCACCACCCACACGCCCGTCCCGGCCGGCATCGACCGGTTCGACCGCGACCTGGTCGCCCGGCACTTCGGCGGGGACACCGCCCTGACCGGCGTCCCGGTCGAGCAGGTCCTCGCACTCGGCGCCGAGAGCTGGCGCGGCGGCGACCCCAAGTTGTTCAACATGGCTGCCATGGGTCTGCGGCTCGCCCAGCGCGCCAACGGCGTCTCCACCCTGCACGGCGAGGTCAGCCGGTCCATGTTCAGCGGCCTCTGGCCAGGGTTCGACACCGCCGACGTCCCGATCACCTCCGTCACCAACGGCGTCCACGCGGCGACCTGGATCGACCCGGCGGTGGTCCGGCTCGGCGCCGCCGAGATCGGCGCCGACCGCGCCGAGGCGGCCATGACCACCGGCGACACCCAGCGCTGGACCGGCCTGGAGCGGATCGGCAACACCGAGATCTGGGAGCTGCGCCGCACCCTGCGCGCCCAGCTGGTCGACGAGGCCCGCCGCCGGCTGCGCGCCTCCTGGCGCCAGCGCGGCGCCGGTGAGGCCGAACTCGGCTGGGTCGCCTCGGTGCTCGACCCGGACGTCCTCACCATCGGGTTCGCCCGCCGGGTGCCCTCGTACAAGCGGCTCACCCTGATGCTCCGCGACCCGGAGCGCCTGCGCGCCCTGCTGCTGCACCCGACCCGGCCGGTCCAGATCGTGGTGGCCGGCAAGGCCCACCCGGCCGACGACGGCGGCAAGCGGCTGATCCAGCAGATGGTGGCCTTCGCCGACGACCCGGCCGTCCGGCACCGGATCGTCTTCCTGCCCGACTACGACATGGCGATGGCCCGGCACCTCTACCCGGGCTGCGACGTCTGGCTCAACAACCCGCTCCGCCCGCTGGAGGCCTGCGGCACCTCGGGGATGAAGGCGGCGCTCAACGGCTGCCTCAACCTGTCCGTGCTGGACGGCTGGTGGGACGAGTGGTTCGACGGCCAGAACGGCTGGGCGATCCCCACGGCCGACACCGGCGACGGGGTGCTCGATCCGGAGAGCCGGGAGGCCGAGCGGCGGGACGACATCGAGGCCGCCGCGCTGTACGACCTGATCGAGGAGCAGGTGGCCGCCCGCTTCTACGACCGGGGCGGCGACGGGCTGCCGCACCGGTGGATCGCGATGGTCCGGCACACCCTGGTGACCCTCGGTCCCAAGGTGCTGGCGGGCCGGATGGTCCGCGAGTACGTGGAGCGGCTCTACGCCCCGGCGGCGGTCGCCCAGCGCGAGCTGGCGGCGGCCGGCCCGGCCGTCGGGACGGCAGGGATCGTCGGGGCGGCAGGGGTCGTCGGAGCGGTGGCGGAGACGGGCGTCGTCGGTGAGGCGGGGGGCTTGGAGACCGGGCCGACCGCCGTCCCGCACGCCGGAGCGCGTGAACTGGCCGCCTGGAAGGCCAGGGTCCGGGAGGGCTGGCCGGCCGTCCGGGTGGAGCACGTCGAGGCGGACTGCCCGGACGAGGCGCAGGAACTGGGGAGTTCGCTGGCGTTGCGGGTGCAGGTCGCGCTCGGTCCGCTGGAACCCGCGGACGTCGAGGTGCAGGCCGTCTCCGGCCGGGTCGACGAGTCGGACCGGATCTCGGACGGCTGCCTGCTCGCCCTCAAACCGGTCGGCGGGCCCGACCTCGACGGGCGGACGAGGTACGAGGGTTCCCTGGAGCTCTGCCGCACCGGTCCGTTCGGCTACACCGTCCGGGTGCTGCCGGCCCATCCGAGGCTGGCCTCGCCGGCCGAGCTGGGACTGGTCGCGCTGCCCCCGGAGGCGTCCGGGATGGACGCCGGGCTGCTGCGCTGAACCCGCCGGGTGTCGCGCGCCGCCCCGCCGCCCCGTCCGCGGTGGCTCACCGCCGGGCCGGGGGCCGTGGCCGACGGCCCCCGGTGGCCGGGGACCCGCCGTTCGCGGCGTCAGCGGACCGCCGCGACCAGGGCGTCACTGACGGAGCGCCACGCCACCCCGGCCTCGCGGAACCCGGCCTCGACCAGCCGCCCGGTGTGCCAGCCGGCCGGATGCGACGCGCCGTCGGCGTGAGACCCGTACATCGCGTTCCGCGCGGCCACCTGCTCGGCGAGCAGCGGGTCGGCCGCGGCGGCGATCCACCAGCCCTCCCAGTCGAGGACGCCCTCGGCCGTCTCGCGCTCCTGGCGCCGGTGCCGGAGGGCCGCGTCGGCGGCGCTGAGCAGCGGGATCGACGCCTCGGGGGTGTGGTCGGCGTTGAGGAAGACGCCGCCGGGCCGGACCAGCCCGGCGAGATCGCCGTAGAGCCGGACCAGGTCGTCGGTGGGCAGCCAGTGCAGGGCGGTCGCGGTCACCACGGCGTCGAACGACCCGGGCGGCAGCGCCCGGGCCCACTCCGGGTCCTTGAGGTCGGCGGTCACGAGGGTGAACCGCCGGTCGTCGCCGAGGACACCGCGGGCGATGGTCATCAGCGCCGGGTCCTGGTCGACGCCGACGCTGACGGCGCCGGGCAGCCGGGCGAACAGCCGCTCGGTGATGCTGCCGGTCCCGCAGGCGAGGTCGAGGACGCGGGGCTCGGGGCCGGTCACCGCCTCGACGACGTCGAGCATCACCCGGAACCGCTCCTCGCGGTCGGGCAGGTACCACTCCTGCTGGCGGTCCCAGCTGCGCTGCCACTGCTCCCAGTGCTGTCGGTCGACCATGGTCGCTCCTTCGGTCCCGAACACGGATCGGTAAGGCCCGGAAACGACTCTAGACCCTTTCAGTAATGGATGAAAGGGTCCAGAGTCTCTTACGGGCTTCGAAGAGGGCGGCAGGTCGGAGTCAGACCAGGCTGTCCCGCCAGGCCTGGTGGAGCTCCGCGAAGCGGCCGGCGCCGTCGATCAGTTCGCGCGGCGTGCCGTCCTCGACGATCCGGCCCTGATCCATCACCAGGACCCGGTCGGCGATCTCCACGGTGGAGAGGCGGTGCGCGATGATCACGGCCGTCCGGCCCGCCAGCACGGTGCGCATCGCCCGCTGCACCGCCTGCTCGCCCGGCACGTCCAGCGAACTGGTCGCCTCGTCCAGGATCAGCACCGCCGGGTCGGCGAGCAGGGCGCGGGCGAAGGCGACCAGCTGGCGCTGGCCGGCCGAGATCCGCCCGCCGCGCTTGCGCACGTCGGTGTCGTAGCCGTCCGGCAGCTCGGCGATGAAGGCGTGCGCGCCGATCGCCCGGGCGGCCTCCTCGACCTCGTCCCGGGTGGCGCCGGGCCGGCCGATCGCGATGTTCTCCGCGACCGTGCCGGAGAACAGGAAGGACTCCTGGGTCACCATCACCACCCCGCGCCGCAGCTCGGGGCCGGCCAGGTCGCGCAGGTCCACCCCGTCCAGGGTGATCCGGCCTTCGGTCGGGTCGTAGAACCGCGCGAGCAGTTTGGCCACCGTCGACTTGCCGGCCCCGGTCGCGCCGACCACGGCGACGGTCCGGCCGGCGGGCAGCACCAGGTCGAAGGGCGGCAGCACCTCCTTGCCGGTGCGGTACGCGAACCGGGTCTTCTCGAAGTGCACCTCGCGGCCCAGGGAGGACGTCGCGGGCAGCTCCTTCGGCTCGGTCGGCTCCGCGACGGTCGGCTCGTGGGCCAGCAGTCCGGCGATCTTCTCCAGCGCGGCGGCGGCCGACTGGTAGCTGTTCAGGAACATCGCCAGCTGGTCGATCGGGTCGTACAGCCGGCGCAGGTAGATCACGAACGCGGTCAGCACGCCCAGCGCCACACTGCCGTCGGTCACCAGGTAGGCGCCGAGCAGCACCGTCCCGGCGGTCCAGACGTTGGCGGTACCGCGGGAGAGGCCGACGTACCGGGCGATCTCCAGGAGGCCGTCCGCGGTGGCGGTCGCCGACTGGCGGTTCACCACGCCGAAGGCGGCGTCGTTGGCCCGCTCGCGGCGGAACGCCTTCACCGGGCGGATGCCGTTCATCGTCTCGGTGAAGCGGACGATCAGTGAGGCCGCCGAGGTGCGCGAGCGGCGGTAGACCCGGCGCGAACGGCGCCGGAACGACCGGGCGACCAGCCAGAGCGGCAGGAACGAGGCCAGCGTGACCAGGCCGAGCCGCCAGTCGAGCACCAGCAGGATGACCGAGATCGAGCAGACCGAGAGGAAGACGGTGAGCAGCTCCTGGAGCCCCTCGGAGAGCAGCTCGCGCAGCGCGTCCACGTCGCTGGTGGCCCGGGAGATGATCCGCCCCGAGGTGTAGCGCTCGTGGAAGTCGAGGCTGAGCCGCTGGGCGTGCCGGAAGATCCGGCCGCGCAGCTCCAGCAGGATGTCCTGGTTGACCCGGGCGCTGATCTTGATGAACGTCCACTGGAGCACGGTGCCCAGGAGCGCGCAGCCCAGGTACGCGCCGATCACCGCGATCAGCGGTCCGGCGTCGTCGTCGCGCAGCGCGGGGATGCCGCGGTCCATCGCGACCGCGACGAGCAGCGGTCCGGCCTGGAGGGCGGCCTGCTGGAGCAGGATCACCGCCATGGCGGCGACGACCCGGCCCCGGTGCGGGCCGAGCAGCGAGCGGAGCAGCACCCCGGGTGCGCCCGGCGGGACGGGGATGTCCTCCTCGTCGGCCGGTGGGGGCGGCAGCTCCTCCTCGTCGCCCGGGGCGCCCGGACCGGCGGACTTCGTGCCGGCGGACTTCACGTCCACCGACTTCACGTCCACCGACTTCGCGTCCACCGACGTCCTGCCGGGGGCCTCGGCGTCGGTCGGGTTCGGGTCGGCGGCCTTCGGATCGGCCGTCCCGGTATCGCCCGCCTTCCGGCCGGCGGGTTCGACGGTGGTGGTCATCGGGCGGTGCTCCCCTCGGGGACGAGGGCGGCCTCGCCCGACATCAGTTCGCGGTAGTGCGGGGAGCCGTGCAGCAGCTCCTGGTGGGTGCCGACCGCCTCGATCCGGCCGTCGACGAGCACCGCCACCCGGTCGGCGAGCATGACGGTGCTCGGCCTGTGGGCGACCACCAGGGCGGTCGCGGAGCCGAGGACCTGGCGCAGCGCGCGTTCGACCAGCGCCTCGGTGTGCACGTCCAACGCGGAGAGCGGGTCGTCCAGGACGAGGAAGGCCGGATCGCCGACCACCGCGCGGGCCAGGGCGAGCCGCTGGCGCTGGCCGCCGGAGAGGCTCAGGCCCTGCTCGCCGACCTCGGTGCCGACGCCCTCCGGCAGCTTCTCGACGAAGCCGGCCTGGGCGGTGGCGAGCGCGGCGTGCAGCCGGTCGTCCCCGGCGCCCGGAGCCCCCATCAGCACGTTCTCCCGGACGGTGGCGGAGAACAGGGTGGGTTCCTCGAAGGCCACCGCGACCAGCTCGCGCAGCCGGGTCCGGTCGAGCTCGCGGATGTCCCGGCCGTCCAGGGTGATGGTGCCGCCGGTGGCCTCGTACAGCCGGGGGAGGAGGGCGGTGAGCGTGGTCTTCCCGCTGCCGGTGGCGCCGACCAGGGCCATCGTCTCGCCGCTGCGGATGTGCAGGTCGATGCCGCGGAGCAGGTCGGGGGTGTCGGCGGGGGCGTCGGGGTAGCGGAAGCGGACGCCGGTGAGCCGGATGCCGTCGAGTCCGGCGGCCGTGGCGGCGGCCGTGGTGGCTGCGGCGAGGTCGGCCCCGGGGGCGCCGGCCTCGGTCTCGGGTTCGTCCATGACCTCGAAGAACCGGTCGGTGGCGGTCGCGGCCTCGTTGGCGTACGCGAGCAGCCAGCCCAGCGACTCGACCGGCCAGCGCAGCGCGAGCGCGGTCGAGAGGAAGGCGACCAGGGTGCCGGCGCTCAGCTCGTCGTGGGCGACGAGGTAGGCGCCGGCGGCGAGGGCGCAGCCGAGGGCCAGCTCGGGCAGCCCGACGATGAGCGCCCAGAGGTTGGCGAGCAGTCCGGCCTTCTTCAGCTCGGTGCGGCGCAGGTCCCGCGAGTGGTCGCGGAAGCGCTCGGCCATCGAGCGGTGGCGGCCGAAGGCCTTGAGGATGCGGATGCCGAGGACGGACTCCTCGACGACGGTCGCGAGGTCGCCGTTCTGGTCCTGCGCGAGGCGGGCGGCACCGGAGTAGCCGGACTCGAAGCGGCGGGTGAGCAGGAACAGCGGCACCACGGGGACGAGCGCGATCAGGGCGAGCCGCCAGTCCTGGGTGAACATCAGGCCGGTGCCGGCGAGGAAGGTGACCGAGTTGACGATCAGGAAGACCAGCGGGAACGCCAGGAACAGCCGCATGGTGTACATGTCGGAGGTGGCGCGGGAGAGCAGCTGGCCGGAGCCCCAGCGGTCGTGGAAGGAGACCGGCAGCCGCTGGAGCTTGGCGAAGAGGTCGCCGCGCATCGCCGTCTCCACCCTGGACAGCGGTCTGGCCAGCACCACCCGGCGGGTGTAGAAGAGGGCCGCTTCGGCGAGGCCCAGCACGAGCAGCAGGCCGACCAGGGGCCAGAGCCCGCCGAGGTCGTGCTCGGCGATCGGCCCGTCGACGATCCGTCCGAGCACGATCGGGACGAGGAGCACGCTGAACGCGGCGAGCAGTGCGGCACTGACCGAGATGGCCAGCCGGGCGCGGATCGGGCGGACGTAGGGCCACAGGCGCAGCAGTGAGCGCACCGTCGACCGGTGGGCGGGCGCGGAGTCGGGAGTCTGGTTCTCGGCCATCGCCGTGAGGGTAGGCCGGGTGGCCGTCATTTCTCATCCGGTTTTTCGGACCTGTCGTCGAATACCGGCCACGGACCCGGCGGCGGCGGTGTTCCGGCCGTGGTGCTCCGGCGGCTCCGGTGACGGGGTGACGGGTGACCCTCGGTGGGCCTCCCCGGCTCTCCCCGGCTCTCCGTGGCCTCCGGGGGCGGCGGGGCGTCCGGGGTCAGGCGCCGCCGGACGGCCCGGCCGGGCGGCCGCCTCCGTCCGGTGTCCGCAACAGCCGCAGCGAGCGCCCGGCCAGGACGACCGCGTCCTGCGGGAGGTGCGTGCCGGTGTCGTCCGCCGCCGTCTCCACGACCGTCTCGTACCGTGCGCCGGGCGCCGCCCAGGGCTCCCCGGGCAGGGTGAAGGTGACCGGTTCGGGCCCGGAGTTGAGCAGCAGGAGGAAGCTGTCGTCGCGCAGGGGCCGGCCGTACCGGTCCCGCTCGGACATCGCCGCGCCCGAGAGCAGCATGCCCAGACCGGCGGTCGGGGTGAACCAGTCGGCCTCGGTCATCTCCTTGCCGAGCGCGGTGAACCAGGCCAGGTCCGGCTGGCCGCCGGGGGCGGGGGCGCGGCCGGAGAAGAACGCCCGCTGCCGCAGCACCGGGTGGGCGCGCCGCAGCCGGACGAGGCGCGCGGTGAACTCGTACAGCCCGCGCCAGGCCGGGTCGGCCAGCAGCGACCAGTCCACCCAGCCGACCTCGTTGTCCTGGCAGTAGGCGTTGTTGTTGCCGCCCTGGGTGCGGCCGAACTCGTCGCCGGCGGTGAGCATCGGGACGCCGGCCGAGAGCAGCAGGGTGGCCGTCAGGTTGCGCAGCTGGCGTTGCCGCAGGGAGTTGACGGCCGGGTCGGCGGTCTCGCCCTCGGCGCCGTGGTTCCAGGACCGGTTGTCGTCGGTGCCGTCCCGGTTGGCCTCGCCGTTGGCCTCGTTGTGCTTGCGGTCGTACGAGACGAGGTCGCGCAGGGTGAAGCCGTCGTGGGCCGTCACGAAGTTGACCGAGGCGTAGGGCCGCCGCCCGCCGCGCTGGTAGAGGTCGGAGGAGCCGGTGAGCCGGTAGCCCAGCTCCCGGACGTCCGGGCGGGCGCCGCGCCAGAAGTCCCGCACGGTGTCCCGGTAGCGGTCGTTCCACTCGGCCCACAGCGGCGGGAAACCGCCGACCTGGTAGCCGCCGGGGCCGACGTCCCAGGGCTCGGCGATCAGCTTCACCCGGCTCAGGACCGGGTCCTGGGCGACGGCGGCGAGGAAGGGGTGGTCCATGTCGACGGCGTCGCCGCCCCGGGCCAGCGCGGCCGCCAGGTCGAATCGGAAGCCGTCCACGCCCATCTCGGTGACCCAGTACCGCAGCGAGTCGGTGATCAGCCGGATCACCTGCGGTCGGCGGGTGTCGAGGGTGTTCCCGCAGCCGGTGTAGTCGGCGTAGCCGCGCGGGCGGTTGGGCGGCAGGCGGTAGTAGCCCGAGTTGTCGATCCCGCGCAGCGAGAGCGAGGGGCCGAGCTCGGCGCCCTCCGCGGTGTGGTTGTAGACCACGTCGAGGATCACCTCGATCCCGGCCGCGTGCAGCGCGCGCACCATCCGTTTGAACTCGCCCACCTGGCCGCCGCGCGAGCCTGCGGCGGAGTAGCCGGCGTGCGGGGCGAAGTAGGCGGCGGTGTTGTAGCCCCAGTAGTTCACCAGCCCGCGGGCCTGGAGGTGGTCCTCGCTGACGTGCTGGTGGACGGGCAGCAGTTCGACCGCGGTGACGCCCAGGCCGGTGAGGTGGGCGACGGCGGCCGGGTGCGCCAGACCGGCGTAGGTGCCGCGCAGTTCGGGCGGGACCCCGGGGTGGCGGAGGGTGAAGCCCCGCACGTGCACCTCGTAGAGGACGGTCTCGGCCCACGGGGTCTTCGGGCGGTGGTCGTCGTACCAGTCGTCGTCGTCCTGGACCACGACGGATCTGGGCACGTACGGGGCCGAGTCGCGGTTGTCCCGGACGGTGTCGGCGACCTCCGCCTCGGGCCAGCCGCGGGCGGCGGCGCAGGCCGCGTCGTGGGAGGTGTAACAGCCGTCGACCGCGCGGGCGTACGGGTCGAGCAGCAGCTTGGCCGGATTCCAGCGGGCGCCGGTCCACGGGTCCCAGCGGCCGTGCACGCGGAAGCCGTACCGGGTGCCGGGGAGCACGCCCGGGACGAAGCCGTGCCAGACCTGGAAGTCCTGCTCGGTGAGCCGGTGCCGGGTCTCCCGGTCGTCCTCGTCGAAGAGGCAGAGCTCCACGGCCTCGGCGCCGGCCGCCCAGAGCGCGAAGTTGGTGCCGCGGAGGCCGTCCGGCTCGGTGCGGAACCGGGCGCCGAGCGGTTGCCAGCTGCCCGGCCACGGCGGCCCGTCGCCGTGCGCCGCGCCGTGTGCCGCTCCGCGCGCCGTGCCGTGTGCGCGCGCGGCGGTTTCCAGCTCCTGCCCTGACGCCATGGCGGTGCCCTCCCTGGCCGGGGTGTCCCGTACCCCGTGAGGGGTCTCTTTCCCTGATCGCACCGGGTGGATGCGGCTGAACGGTTTCTTACCGGCGGATGGCGGGCGGGCGCACGGAAAGTCGGCGGGTCCGACTTCCCCCGCAGCAGCCACCCGCGTCGGCCGCCTCCGCGGTGCGAGCGGACCGGCCGACCCGCCGTGACCGGCGGGCGGGGACCGGCGGGAAGGGGCACGGCCCGCGTCCACGGGCCCTGCGCGCGTATGCGTCGGGACCCCTCTCGGAGGCCGCCCGGTCCTCGTCGAGGAGGACGGGTTCGAGCACGTGAAGATCGGCGTCGAACGCCGCGTCCCCGAAGAGGAGGAGGCGTAGGAGCCGGAGCACGGAATCCCGGCATCCGCCCACGACAGCGGACCGGGAGGTCGGCGAGGCCGACTTCCCGTGCGGGGAAGCGGGTCGGCCCTCACCGGGAGGCGCGGGGAGGAGGCAGACGCGTCGGTCGTTCCACGTGCCCGGCGTCAAGGCTCGGTGTGCTCTCGGCCACCGGGGTGGGATTCTCCGGCGTGTCCGCGTGTCCCGCCGGGACTGCCCTCGTTGTGGGAGGTATCGGACGGAAACGGCGGGAGGCCCCGGGTATGCGGCCCCGAGGACTGATGTGGGCGCGGCGGGCGGCGGCGTCGTGGTGCTGCCTGGTCGTGCTGGCCGGTTGCTCGGGCGGCGGTGCACCGAGGACCCCGAGCGGCGACGCCGCCCCGCCGGGCGCGGGGGGTCCGCCGCCCGTGTCCCGCGCGGTGATCACCGCGCTGCCCGCCGACAACGCCCAGAACGTCCCGCCGGAGGGCCCGGCCCGGGTGACCGTCGCCCAGGGCCGGCTGGTCTCCGTCCGGCTGGCGGACACCCGGGGCAACGAGGTGGCGGGCGCGATCGCCGAGGACGGCACGAGCTGGGCGCCGTCCGGCCCGCTCCCGCTGGCCACCGCCTTCACCCTGGACGCGGTGGCCGAGGACGACCAGGGCCAGAAGGCCGCCCAGCACTCCGACTTCTCGACGATGGCCCGGGCGCACACCTTCGTGGCGTTCTTCACGCCCGAGGACGGTTCGACGGTGGGCGTCGGCATGCCGGTCTCGCTGCGGTTCAGCAGGACGATCACCGACCGGGCGGCGGTGGAGCGCGCGGTGGTGGTGACCGCGGACCCGCCGGTGGAGGTGGCCGCGCACTGGTTCGGCGGCCAGCGCCTGGACTTCCGGCCCAAGGCCTACTGGGCGGCGGGGACCAGGGTGTCGGTGGCGCTGCGGTTGAAGGACGTGCAGGGCGCGCCGGGCGAGTTCGGCACCCAGACGAAGGACGTCCGGTTCACGATCGGCCGGGCGCAGGTCTCCACCGTGGACCTGGACGCCCACACCCTCACCGTCCGGGCCGGCCAGGGCGGCAAGGTGGTGCGCACGCTCAAGGTGTCCGGCGGCGACGCCAAGCACACGACCTACCGGGGCGTGCTGGTGGTGTCGGAGAAGTACCGGGTGACGAGGATGAACTCGCAGACGGTCGGGATGGGCGACGAGTACGACATCAAGGACGTGCCGCACGCGATGCGGCTGACCAACTCGGGCACGTTCGTGCACGGCAACTACTGGGCGAACCCGGGGGTGTTCGGTACCGCGAACACCAGCCACGGTTGTATCGGGCTGGCGGACGTGAAGGGCGGTGCCAGCAAGGAGAGCCCGGCGGGCTGGCTGTTCGAGCACACCGTCCCGGGGGACGTGCTGGAGGTGAAGGCCTCGACGGGGGACACCGTCCCGCCGAGCAACGGACTGAACGGCTGGAACCTGCCCTGGGCGCAGTGGGTGGCGGGAAGCGCCCTCCAGTCCTCCGCGAGCCCCTCCGGTGCCGCGGCCGCCCCTTCCACCGGGCCGTCCCCTGCCGCGGGCGCGCCGACCGGTCCGGCCGGGGTGACCGGTGCGCCGACCGGTCCGTCGTCGGCCCCGGCGGCCGGTCCGTCCACGAGCCCGTCGACGAGCCCGTCCGTGAGCCCCTTCGCGTCCCCCGCCGCGAGCCGTCCGGCGAGCCGGTCCGCGGGGCCCTCGCCGTCCGGGGCGCCGGTCACCGACCCGTAGGTCACGGACCCGCGGGCCGTCGGGCCGAAGGCCGTCGACGGCGCCCGGCCACGTGTGGCGATCCTGTGCAGGGGATCTTCACCCGCATTCACCCGCATTCACCGGGATCCTCCCCGGGGTTCACCCGTTCGGCCGAGCTATCCTGCTTGCCGCGCCGAAGCCCGGCGCGGAAGATCACCGGTCCGGTGCAACCCACCCGGGCGGAAGCGCGTCCATCAGGGTGGACACCGGGAGGGGAGAAACCGTGAAGCCGGTTAGGGCGGCCGACGCCGCGATACGTACCACCACCAGCCGCCGTCTGCGTCGCAGTGCGGTGGCGCTGGCGATGGGCGGGGTACTGCTGCTCACTGCGGCCTGCAACGACGACAAGAGCGGCGGTGACAAGGCGACCGGGGGAGGCGACGCTGCCGCGACGGCCGGCGCCGACGGCGGGGCCGGCGGCAACGGCGGGACGCCGTCTCCCGCGCAGACCTCGACGGCGCCGAAGACCTCGACGGCGGTGCTGACCGTCGAGCCCAAGGACGGCGCCCAGGACGTCGCGCCGACCAACGCGCTCCAGGTGTCGGTGGCCAACGGCAAGCTCACCACGGTCGAGGTGACCGACAAGGAGGGCAAGCCCGTCGCGGGCGCCATCACCCCGGACGGCCTGGGCTGGAAGCCGGCCGGCGCGCTGGCCGTCGGCATGGCGTACAAGGTGAACGCGCAGGCCGCGGACGCCGAGGGCCTGGTGGCCGCGTCCACCACCTCGTTCACCACACTGACGCCGGACAAGAAGGTCTCCACCAACGACAACATCGCCGACAACGCCACCTACGGCGTCGGCATGATCGTCTCGGTGGTCTTCAACAAGGACATCAAGAACAAGGCCGAGGTCCTCAAGGGCATCTCCTTCGAGACCAACAACGGCACCGAGGTGAAGGGCCACTGGTTCGGCAGCCGCCGGGTGGACTTCCGCCCCGAGAAGTACTGGACGCCGGGCACCAAGGTGACCATCAAGTACCGGCTGAAGAACGTCGAGGTGGCCCCCGGCGTCTACGGCGACGTCGAGAAGGACGAGCCGTTCGTCATCGGCCGCGCGCAGGTCTCCGTGGCGGACTCGGCCTCGCACCAGATGACGGTGACCCGGGACGGCGTGAGCCACACCGTGCCGGTGACCCTCGGGGACGAGAAGAACCCGTCCTGGAACGGCACCATGGTGGTCTCCAGCAAGGAGAAGGTCACCCGGATGAACTCGCAGACCGTCGGCCTCGGCGGCGAGTACGACATCCCGGACGTGCCGCACGCGATGCGGCTGACCACCTCCGGCACCTTCGTGCACGGCAACTACTGGGCCAACCCGTTCGGGAAGAGCAACGCCAGTCACGGCTGCATCTCGATGCAGGACGAGAAGGGCGGCAGCGACACCTCGGTGGCCGGCAAGTTCTTCAACGACTCGATCATCGGTGACGTCATCACCGTGAAGAACTCCAAGGAGAAGACCGTCGCCCCCGACAACGGGCTGAGCGGCTGGAACATCCTCTGGCCCAACTGGTAGCTCCTACCCGCCGGTAGACCGGTGCAGTCCCGGTTCGGCAACCGACCGGCCCGATCCTCACTCGTTGGGGTCGGGCCGGTCGTGTTTTCCGGGCCGATCGCCCCCCGAACGGCGCAACCTTTCCGGTGGCTGCCGCGTGTATCTGTCGGGTCCCCCGACACCCCGGCACCGGGGCGGGGTCGCGCGCGCGGGACCGAGGGAGGGAGCGACGGTGAGGTCGATACGCAGGATGGTGGCCGCCGGTCTGGTCGGCGGTGCGCTGGTGCTGACCAGCGCCTGTGGCGGCGGGGGGAACGGGAGCGCGGCCAGGGCCGAGCTGGGTGTCGGCGGGGCCGCGGGGGCCTCGTCGGCGGCGGCTCCGGCCTCGGGCGGTCCGGACGCCGGGGCCGCCCCGGCGGGCACGGGGACGCCGGGTGCGGCTGCGCCGGGCACCGGGACGCCGAGCGCCACGCCGAAGGTCTCGCAGGCGGTGGTGGACGTCCAGCCGAAGAGCGGGTCCGTGGACGTCGCCCCGGACGGCGCGCTCAAGGTCGCGGTGGCCGGCGGGAGGCTCACCACCGTGAAGGTGAACGACCGGACCGGCAAGGAGGTGGCCGGTGTCATCGCCGCCGACGGGTCGAGTTGGAGCCCGTCCGGTCCGCTGGCGGTCGGCACCGCGTACCAGGTCAGCGCGCTCGCGGTGGACGCCGGCGGCGTGGTCGCGTCGGCGGACAGCAGCTTCAGCACGTTGACGCCGGAGCGCGAGGCGAAGGCCGGCGACAACATCGTCGACGACGCCACCTACGGCGTCGGCATGATCGTCTCGGTGACCTTCGACAAGGACGTCAAGAACAAGGAGGCGGTCGCGAAGGGCATCACCTTCAAGACCGACAACGGCACCGTGGTGAAGGGCCACTGGTTCGGCAACCGCCGGCTGGACTTCCGTCCGGAGAAGTACTGGACGCCGGGGACCAAGGTCACGGTCCAGTACCGGCTGAAGAGCGTGGAGATCGCCGCGGGCGTCTACGGGGGCGTCGACCGGGACGAGCCCTTCACTATCGGGCGATCCCGCGTCTCGACGGTTGACGCCAAGTCCCACCGGATGACGGTGGTCCAGGACGGTCAGAGCTCGGTCGTCGACATCACCTCCGGCTCGCCCGAGCACCCGACCTGGAACGGCACCATGGTCGTCATGTCGAAGGAGGGCGTGGTGCGGATGCAGTCCAGCAGCATGCCCGGTATGACCGGCGACCCCTACGACCTGCAGGTGCCGCACTCCATGCGGCTCACCGACTCCGGTACGTACGTGCACGGGAACTACTGGAGCAACGCCTTCGGCGCCGACAACGTCAGCCACGGTTGCGTGGGCCTGAAGGACGTCAAGGGCGGCGGTGCGGGCACCTCGGCGGGCACGTTCTACGACGGCTCGCTGATCGGGGACGTCGTGTCGGTGAAGAATTCCTCGCGCGGTCAGGTCGCCCCGGACAACGGCCTCAGCGGCTGGAACCTGGACTGGAGTGCCTGGTAGGAGGCGGTACGCGGCAACCCGGGCTTGACGTCCGCCGGACCCGGGTTGCTCGCGGCATATGCCCGGCGGGTAGTGATCGTTTGGTCATTGTCCGTACGCGGCCGCTTGCGTTCCGCAATGATGGACCGCATGGCGGGTTGGGGCGAAACAGATCAGTCATCACTTCTCGCGTCCAGCTTGATTGCTGACGCGTCGTGGGCGTGCTTCCAGGACGCGCTGGCGGCCCTGGAGCGGCTCAGCTCGGAGGAGCTGGAGCGGATGTACGTCGGCAGGCTGTGCGACCAGTCGGCGTCCGGTGAGGTGCGGTTGCCTTCCCGGCCGGAGTCCGGCCCGGTGGCGCGCCGGCTGGTGCTCTCGGTGCTGGAGACCTGGGAGCTGCACCAGCAGCTGGAGGTCGGCGAGTTACTGACCAGCGAGCTGGTGGCCAACGCGGTGCGGCATGCCGCCGGGCGCACCATCGGACTCCAGGTGTCGCGGAAACCCGGCTGGCTCCGGGTCGAGGTGCGGGACTCGTCGCGGGCGTTGCCGTGCATGATCCTGGCCGAGCCGCTGCCGATCAACGAGCGCGGGCGCGGACTCAAGGTGGTCGACGACCTGGCGGACCGCTGGGGTGCCGACCTGATGCCGCGCGGCAAGGGCGTCTGGTTCGAGCTGAAGGTGCGCGAGCGGCACTGAGGGCCGGGGTTCGAACGGACCGGGGGCTCGAACGGCCCCTGCGGCTCGAACGGGCCCGGGAAACACGCAGGGCCCCCGATTCACCGTGGTCCGGTGGCTGGGGGCCCGTGCAGGTCATCGCGCCGGCCAAGGGGGTGCGTGCCGCGCGATGGGCGACGGCTGCGCCAGGTCGGGCCAGCCGTGGTCTCGGTGTGCCCGCAGCGAGTTGTCGTCGCCCGCCGTCGGACATGTCGACTATCGCACGGATCTCAGCATGTGGGCAAACCGAGTGGCTTCGATTGCAAGGTTTGTAACTTAGTTCACCTTGGGAATTTGCATAGGTTCACGCTGGCGCCTGAGATTATTCACGATCGGAGCTATTCACGGCCGGAGTGACCCGTGTGTGCGGCGTGTGCGGGATGTGCCGACGGCCACGTGCTGCGCACCGAGAGCAACGGGGTGTCGATTCCCAGCTTGGCGGCCGTGCTGTGCACCGACTCCCGGAGGTACGGGTAGAGCACCGTCACGCCGATCTGGTCGACGAACCACTGCTGCGCCTCGGCCCCCAGCTCGAACGGCCCGCCGAGCGAGAACGCCGCCACCGCGTCGACGACGAAGTCCGCCTGGGCGGCGGCCAGCTCCAGCCGGCAGCGCACCTCCAGGGTGGCGCCGTCGTCGCCCTGCCGGAGCCAGACCGACAGCGCGGTGCGCAGCTCCTCCTCCGGCCGGGGCTCCGGCCGGTCGAACAGCCGCCTCCCGCCCACCTCCAGGAAGACGACGTCGTCCAGCTGGGCGGCCTCGGCGAGCTCCTGGAAGCTCCCGAACCGCCGGACCGGGCGGCGGGCGGCGGGCGGCGTCATCAGACGGTCACCGACCGGGCGTCGCCGTCCGTCCAGACCGTCGTCCGGGGCCGTCGAGCGCCCTCGCGGGTCGCCACCCGGACCTGCACCCGCACCTCGACGGGCGCGGGCGTCCAGACCGGCGTCAGGTCGGCGGAGGTGTGGTCGACCAGCGTGTGGAGCCGGGCGCCGACGGCCCGGGCGTAGCGCTGGAGCGTCGAGTAGCGGGCGTCGCCGCCGGCGCGCTCGAACTCGGAGACCGTCGACTGGGAGGTGCCCATCAGCTCCGCCACGTCGCGCTGGGTCAGCCCGCACTTCCGGCGGGCCACCACCAGGGTCTCGATCAGCTCGGCGTAGGCCGTCGCGTCGTCCAGCGCGGCTGCGGTGCGGGGATCGTCCGGGTCGATGCCGAGAAGATCATGCAGTGTCGATGCCATGGCCGCCTCCCCTCCGAGTGCTCCCACAGTATCGCCCAAAACCGATACCGAGAACCGGGAACTCATCCGTTCGGTGACCTCCGCCGCCACTCCCGGAGCCGTTTCGAGGCGGTGCCGCGCTCGTTCGACGGGGTCTTCTGGGACTTCTTCTGGAAGAACGACAGGGCGAGCAGGACGAGGCCCCCCGACTCCTCCGCGTAGAGCAGGCGGAAGGTGCGGTGGTCGCCGGTGAGGCGCACCTCCAGCAGGTCGTCGCCCAGGTCCTTGACGTCGCCCGGCAGCGTCTGCCGCTCCTTGACGCGGTTCAGCAGGACGAACAGCCGGGCGCGCTCGTGCGGGGCGAGATCGGCCTTCTGCAGTTCCTTCTGCACCGGCGCCGATCCGTCGACGCCTTGGTAGAACGCCCAGTCCCGTGCCGTCGACACCCCGCCCCACCCCCTCCGTCCGCCCTTCCGGGCAGTCTAGGCGGCGGGCCGATCAACGTCTGTGCGCCGGTTCCCGGTTGAGGGCGGCCCGGGCGCGCCCGGGCGCGTCCGGGCGCGTCCGGCACGCCGGTACGGGCGGACCGCCCTGCGCCGGTCCGCGAATCCGGCGAAGACTCCCGGCGAAGGCTCCCGGCGAAGAAACACCGTGCGGACCGATGACTTCGTCCCTGATCGGCAGTCATAGATCATGACCGGTAAGCCGACGGCCGCCGACGCCGTCGGGGCGCACCGGTCGGACATGCCGGGAAGCGGACACGAGTCACCGAGGACCTTCAGATGCGAACCCTGATCAGCACCGCCTTCATCTCGCTCGACGGCGTCGTCGAGGCTCCGGGCGGCGAGCCCGGATACCGGAACTCCGGCTGGACCTTCAAGGACGTCGAGTTCCTCCCCGACGCCTTCGAGATCAAGGGCCGGGAGCAGCAGGAGGCCGCCGCGATGCTGCTGGGCCGGACCAGCTACGAGGCGTTCAGCGCGGTGTGGCCGGACATGGCGGACTTCGCCGAGTACAAGGTGATGCCGAAGTACGTCGTCTCGACCACGCTCACCGAGGACGGCCTGGTCACCGGCTGGGGCGAGACCACGATCCTGCGCTCGGTCGACGACGTGGCCGCGCTCAAGGAGACCGAGGGCGGACCGATCATCATCCACGGCAGTGCCTCCCTGACCCGGAGCCTCTCCGACGCCGGTCTGATCGACCGCTACCACCTGCTGGTCTTCCCGCTCCTGCTCGGCGCCGGGAAGCGGCTGTTCAGCGCCACCGACAAGGACGTCCAGAAGCTGAAGCTGGTCGAGCACGAGGTCTACGCCAACGGCCTGCAGAAGAACGTGTTCGACGTCGTCCGCTGACCGGGGACCCGGCCAGGACCGGGCGGTCCGCGCCGGGCCCGTCCTATCCGCTGCCGAGGGCCGACCTCGGCAGCACCCCGGCCGCCCGGCCGTCCACCAGGACCAGCACGCCCGGATGCGCCTCCCCCAGCGCCGCGCGGGCCTCGGCCGCCGACTGCCCGACGCCCACCGTCGGCAGCGCCGGCCCGATCAGTGCGCCCAAGGGGGCGTCCGGCTTGGCGGTGCCGTCCGCGAGCGCCGCCGCCAGCACCTCCCGGGACACCGAGCCGACCACCTCCATCACGCTCACCCCGTACGGGCGCGTCGCCCGCGCCAGGACGGCCGGGGCCACGCCGTCCGGCACCGCGCGCAGCGCCCGCGCCGCCTCGCCGACCGTCGCCGCGGCGTCGACCGTGACCAGCGGCCCGGCACCGGCCAGGAGCGGCCGCAGGCCGTCCGGCTCCTCCAGGAAGCCCCACTCCCGCATCCACGCGTCGCTGTGCACCTTGGACAGGTACGAGCGGCCCGAGTCCGGCAGCAGCACCACGACCAGGTCGTCCGGGCCCAGCCGCCGCGCCACCCGCAGGGCCGCCGCCACCGCCGTGCCGGACGACGGCCCGGCCAGGATGCCCTCCTCGCGGGCGAGTCTGCGCACCGTCAGCAGCGACTCGCGGTCCGGGACGCGTTCGAAGGAGTCCGCGACGTCCGGCCGGTAGGCCTCCGGCCAGCGGTCCTCGGCGGTGGCGGGGTGGACGAAGTGGCCGATGCTCTCGACGAAGTACGGGCTGCCGTCCCCGCCTCCGTAGACCGAGGACTCGGGGTCGGCGCCGACGACGGTCACCGCGCCGCCCGAGACCTCCTTGAGGTACTCCCCGGTACCGGTGATGGTGCCGCCGGTGCCGACCCCCGCGACGAAGTGGGTCACCCGGCCGCCGGTCTGCTCCCAGACCTCCGGCCCGGTGGTCCGCACATGGGCGTCGGGATTCGCCGGGTTGTCGTACTGGTTGGCGAACCAGGCTCCGGGAATCTCCTCGGCGAGCCGCCGGACGACGTTGAACAGGTGCGCCGGGTCCTCCAGCGGCAGGACGGTCGGCGCGAGCACCACCTCCGCGCCGTACGCCCGCAGGATGTCCGACTTCTCCGGCGCGGCCTTGTCGGCCACCCCCACGATCACCCGGTACCCGCGCTGTTGCCCGATGAGCGCCAGGCCGATGCCGGTGTTGCCGGAGGTCGCCTCGACGATCGTCCCGCCGGGCTTCAGCAGGCCCTCCCGCTCGGCGGCCAGCACCATGGACAGCGCGGCGCGGTCCTTGACGCTGCCGCCGATGCCGAGGAACTCGACCTTCGCGTAGACCGGCGCGGCGAGTCCGGCGCCGAGTCGGGCGAGACGGATCAGCGGTGTCCCGCCGATCGCGTCGAGTACGGATTCGTGCACTGCGGCCATCGCCGGCTCCTCAGCTCGTTCTGCGACCGTCGTCGACCCGACGTCCGACCGAGCCTGCCCAGCCCCGCGCACCGTTAGGCCGCTTCCCGGCGATCGTTCGATCGCCGCAGGGAACGGCCGGTGGGCGGGCGGACGGCGGACGGCGGACGGCGGCGGTCCGAGGGCGGACCCTAGGCCAGGAACAGTGCGGCCAGGCCGGGGAGCCTGCGGCCGACCTCGTCCTCGTCGTCGAAGTCGAACCCCTCGCCCATGTCGGGTGCGGTGCGCCCGGAGGGCGGTCCGCCGGCGGTCAGCGCGTCCCGGTCCTCCTCGCCGGGGGTCCGCTCGAACGCGCGGTGCGCCGCGTAGTTGGCCTCCTCGTCGAAGAGCAGCTCCTCCAGCTCCTCCGGGTCGCTGCCGCGCGCCACCGGGTGCCCGGCGAGGCTGTCGGGGGAGGCGAGCACGCGCTCGTACCAGTCCCGGCCGAGCGAGATCACCCCGGCGCGGAAGTCCGTGAACGCGTCGTCGGAGCAGCCGCCGCCGATGACGTAGGCCGCGCCCCACACGTCCCACCGGTACAGCGCCCCGTGCAGCTCGCCGAACCGCCGCTCGAACGCGGCGATCTCCGGGCGGGGCCGGGAGGCGAGCAGCGCGGCGAGCCGGCCGGCGAACGGCCGCTCCGCCGAGGCCCGGGCGGCGGCGGTCTCGACGATCGCCCAGAAGTCGTCGAGCGGCATGGCGGGGAGCGGTCGTGCACCGGTGGTCATGGCGGCACTCAACCAGGGAGGTCCGACAGTCACGGACGGAGCGGAGGGGGTTGACGGAGCGGAGGCGGCTGACGGAGCAAAGAGGGTGGAGGGAACGGAGGGGGAGCGGGGACGGGGGGTGGCAGGCCGGTCCCGTCCGGCGTCCTGCTCCCGGCGGGCTCAGTCGTCGGTGGGCGTGCGGGTCCAGCCACGGGTGCCGTCGGCCCAGAAGTAGCCGGGGGCACCGCGCAGGCCGACCGTGCGGAAGGGCTTGCCGTGGTCGTTGACGGTGAGGGTGCCCTGGCGGTCGCCGCTGCTCCACACCACCTCCAGGTACCAGCTGACGTCCTGGCCGGCCGTCGAGGCGTCGACGTTCAGCACCTGCGGGTCGGTGGACGAGACCCGGAACGGGAAGTCGGAGGACTTTCCCCTCGTGTTGCCCTCCGTCGCCGGGACGGGCACGGGCCGGGGCGCGGCCGCGTCCAGGTCGACGGCGAAGGCCGCCGGGGTGAGGCCGCCGCCGCAGCCCGAGCCCATGGTGTAGGCGTTCCACCTGGGCGCCGGGCGGGTGCCGACCACCTGCACGTAGAGGGCGTGCAGGACGACGGGCTTGTCCTCGGAACCCTGCGCGGTCAGCTGCAGCCGCAGGTGCCCGCCGGGGACGGCGTGCTGGGAGGCTGCCCAGGAGTCCGTCCGCCGGCCTCCCAGCGGCGCGGGCGTCGTGCCGGGCGGCTGGGCGGACAGGAACCACTGGCCGCAGGGGCTGCCCCAGTTGTCGGTCAGCACGTTCACGTGGAAGGGCGGCGCGTCGTCCTCGGTGGGCGTCGGCGTGGGCGTGGGCGTCTGCGCGGGCGCGGGTGTGGACGGCGGGGCCGTGGTGGGCGGGGGCGTCCCCGCCGGGTCGGCCGGAGGGACGGCGGCTGCCGACGGTCCGGGGCCCGCCGCAGGGGTCCCGGACCGTCCGGACAGGACGACCACCGGGACCAGCGCGGCCACGACGGCCACGGCGGCTGCGCTCAGCAGGATCCGGGCGACGCGTCGGCGGCGTCGGGGCTCCTGTGGGGGTTCGTCCCCGGCCCTCTCGTCCCCGGCCCGCTCGTCCGGGGCCCGCTCGTCCGGGCCAGGAGCCTCCTGACTCGGAGCCTCCTGGCTGCTCGGCGCGGAGGCCGGTCGGACCGCCGGAGGCTGCGGGCCTCCGCCGGGCCCGGGCGCGGACGGCGACTCCGGCAGAGCCGCCTGCCCGGTCTCCGGCTCGGGCTGCGACTGCGGCTGCGGTTCAGGCAGCGGCTGCGGCACCGGCGCGGGCACCGGCCGGGCGGCCGGGGCTACGGGATCCCGGCGGCGGGACGCGTCCGCCAGGATCCACCGGCGGTGCAGCTCGACGAGCTCGTCGGTGCTCGCCCCGCAGACCCGGGCCAGCCGCTCCACCGGCGCGTACTCGTTGGGTACGGCCGCGCCGTTGCAGTAGCGGTGCAGGGTGGAGGTGCCGACGTGCAGCCGGGCGGCGAGCGTGCCGTAGCTGCGCCCCGAACGGTCCTTCAGCTCCCTCAGCAGCTCCGCGAACCGCTCCGTCTCGACACTCATCCGGTGCCCCCCCTTGTCCCGTGACGGCGTTCCAGGCCCCGCCGAACGCGCAGCTCACGGTACCCGTAGGCGTTCCGGCGTCCCGAATCGCCCGGAAGCTCTGGCGGCCGGGACAGGACCCGGGCGAGTCTGCGGTCCGGCGGCAGACCGACGCCCCGGCCGAGCGGATCCGCCCGACCGGTCGACGCCCTCCGGCGGAGAAGAGGACCCACCCGTGACCGTCCACCGCATCCTGATCCCGTGCACCCTGGCCGTCCTCGGCGCGGTCGCCCTCACCGGGTGCTCCGGCGGTCGACCGGCCGGCGGGACGACCGCCGCGGCGACCGTCCCGCACTCCGCGGTCACGCCGAACGCCACGGCCACGGCGGGAGCTGTGGACGCACCGGCCGCCGTCCCGGCGCCCCCGGCGGCCCGACCCGCCACCCCCGCAGCCGCGCCCGACCGGGCACCGAGCTGCAAGCCCGGGCAGCTCGCCGTCACGGCGAGGCCCGTCTCCCGCCCGGCCGGGCGCCTGCTGCTCACCGCCCGCAACACCGGGACCGCCCCGTGCGATCTGGGCCTGGTCGGGGTCGTCACCTTCGCGGGCGGGATCAAGGCCGCCGTTCCCGGCGGCATCGGCGGCGGGCCGAATGTCCTGATGCCCGGACAGGCGGGATACGAAGCGGTCACGCTGGTCGGTGAGGGCGCCCCGGGCAGCGGCGCCACCTCGACGGCGCTCACCGTCGCGCTCGACGACGGCGCCACGGTGACCGTCCGCACCACGTCCTTCGTCCACGCCCCCTCGTCCGGCCTGTGGCGGTCGACCGAGGCCGAGGCCCTCCGGCAGTGACCGGGCGGGCGGCGACGCCGCCCCGCCGAAGCGAACCGACCCGGGCGAACCGCCCGGCGTCCCACCCCGTGAACCCGAACGAAAGAGGAGCACCCCGCATGCGCATCCCGAACCGCCGCCCGCACCGCACCGCCACCCCCCACCGCACCGACGCCCCCGCCCGCACCGGCCGGCGCCCGCTCGCCGTCCTGCTGGCCGCCGCCGGGCTCCTGGCGGTGGCCGCCACGCCCGCCGCCGCCGTCCACGGCGGGTCGGACACGACGACCAGGGCGCACCCGTTCGTGATCGCCCTGGAGACGGCCGACGGTCAGCAGTGGTGCACCGGCGCCCTGATCGCCCCGACCAAGGTCCTCACGGCCGGCCACTGCGTCACCGAGGCCGACGACCCGACCACCCTGCGGGTGATCGCGGGCCGGACCGACCTCACCGGCACCGGCGGCCAGGAGCGGAGGGTGAAGAGCTTCAAGGTCGACCCCCGCTTCACCTCCGCCCTGGCCCACGACTCGGCGGTGCTCACCCTCGACCGGCCGCTCCGGCAGCGGACGGTCCGGGTGGCGGGCAAGGGCGACGAGAAGCTCTACCGGTACGGCCGCACGGCCACCGTGTACGGCTACGGCCGCACCGGTGACGGGCAGCCGGGCACGCACCTGAAGCAGGCGGTGCTCAGGCTCGCGGCGCCGGTCGACTGCTTCCCGTACGCCGACGCGGAGACCTCGCCGCTGCTGAAGGTCTGCGGCATGCCCGGTCCCGGGACGACCGACAGCATCTGCAAGGGCGACTCCGGCGGGCCGCTCGTCGTGGACGGCGTGGTGATCGGCGTCGTCTCGACCGGCAACAAGTACTGCGACACCCAGATCCCGGTCTCGGTGTTCACCCGGGCCACCGACGTGCCCCGGTCGATCCTGAAGTAGACGGGGCCTCGGGGCCACCGGGCCCGGACGGGAGCGGGCTCGGGCCCCCCGTCCGGGCCCGGGCTCGGCGCTGAGCGGGCCGGCGTGCGGGTCAGATGCCGAGGCGGGCCGCGACGCCGTCCAGGACGCAGTCGAGGCCGGTCTCGAACTGCCAGTCGCGGTCGTCCTTGCGGGTGGCCTCGGCGAGGTAGCGGTGGTAGGCGGGGTAGCGGCCGGTGGCCATCAGCCAGGTCATCCGGGGGGCGAGGGCGGCGCGGGCCGCGTCGCCGTCCGGCCAGCCCTTCTCGTGCTGCAGGGTCTGCAGGGCGACCTCGGTGGCGACCGAGCCGCGCACGTAGTCGGTCACGGTGCGGAAGACGGCCATCGTGGTGTCGGCGTCCAGGCCGTGTTCGGCGAGGGCGGCGAAGGCGTGCTCGGGGACGGCGAGCTGGTGCGGGGTGAGGGCGAAGGTGCCGGCCCGGGAGGTCCACGGGTGGGCGAGGTTCATCGCGCGGAGGGCGAGGGCGAGGGCGCGCATGGTGGCGCGCCAGTCCGTGCCGGAGCGGTCCAGGGGGAGCTCGGCGTAGACGGAGTCGACCATCAGCTCCAGGAGTTCGTCCTTGCCGGAGACGTACCGGTAGGCGGCCATCGGGGCGACGCCCAGTGTGGTGGCGAGGCGGCGCATGGTGACGGCGTCCAGGCCCTCGCTGTCGGCGAGGGCGACCGCGGCCGCGGCGATCCGGTGCGGGGTGAGCGCGTTCCGGGGGGTGGGGGCCGGGCGGTCGAGGCGTTCCCAGAGTGAGGCGGGGGGCTGCTCCGCGGCGGCGTCCTCGGGAGGGGTCTCGGGCGGGGTCATGGGCGGCTCCTTCCGGTGGGGTCGGCCGCCGGGGGCCGGGGGCTCCGGGTGACGGCGGCCGATGTGTACAACGTATCAGCAGTAGACGTTGTACGCGTCGATGTGTACGTTGTATCCATCAGCGATACGTTGTACACATCGAGGGGGATCCCCATGTCCGCGAGCCCGTCCACCACCGTCGAACAGCTCCGCGTCGCCGTCATCGTCGGCTCCACCCGGGGCGGACGCTTCGCGCCGGTCGTCACCGGCTGGCTGCGCGAGCACCTCGACGCCCGGGGCGACCTGGAGGTCGACGTCGTCGACCTGCTCGAAACCCCGCTGCCCGCCGAGCTGCCGGACTTCGGGGGCACGGCCGCGCCCGGGACGGAGGAACTGCTCGCCGCCGTCTCCCCCCGGCTGGCCGCCGCCGACGCCTTCGTGATCGTCACGCCCGAGTACAACCACAGCTACCCCGCGCCGCTGAAGAACGCCCTCGACTGGCACAACCACGAGTTCCACGCCAAGCCGGTCGCCTTCGTGTCGTACGGCGGGATCTCCGGCGGCCTGCGCGCCGTCGAGGCGCTGCGCGTCGTCCTGGCCGAGCTGAACGCCGTGACCATCCGCAACACCGTCAGCTTCCACGGCGCCTGGGAGCGGTTCGACACCGACGGCAAGGCCGTCGACCCGGCCGCCGACGCCGCCGCCAAGACCCTGCTCGACCAGCTGACCTGGTGGGCCCAGGCGCTGCGCGACGCCAAGCGCGTCCGGCCGTTCACCGGCTGAGGGCCGGGACGAGGAGGGGACGAGGACGAGGACGAGGGGGCGGAACCATGGAGCGGTTTCCCTGGCTGGGAGTGATCGGGCTGATGCTCGGGATCTTCCTCGGCGCGCTGGACGGCCAGATCGTCTCGACCGCGCTGCCCACGATGGTGGGCGATCTCGGCGGGCTCGACCATCTCTCCTGGGCGGTGACCGCGTACCTGCTCACCTCCGCCGCCGCCACCCCGCTCTGGGGCAAGCTCGGCGACCTGTACGGGCGGAAGGGCGCGTACCAGGGGGCGGTGGTGCTGTTCCTGGCCGGCTCGGTGCTCGTCGGGCTCGCCCGGTCGATGGAGCAGCTGATCGCCTTCCGGGCCCTCCAGGGGGTGGGCGCGGGCGGACTGATGGTCGGCGCGCTGGCGGTCGTCGGGGTGCTGGTGCCGGCCGAGGGGCGGGGGCGGGTGCAGTCGGTGATCGGTGTGCTGATGCCGGTCGCGTTCGTCGGCGGGCCCCTGCTCGGAGGGTTCCTCACCGACCACCTCAGCTGGCGCTGGGCCTTCTACGTCAACGTGCCGGTCGGGGTGTTCGCCCTCGCCGCAGTCGCGGTCGGTGTCCGGCTGCCGGACACCGACCGCCGGACCGGGGCGCGGATCGACTGGGCCGGCGTCGGCCTGCTGACCGGCGGGGTCCTGGCGCTCACCCTGGTCGGCAGCTGGGGCGGCACCGCGTACGGCTGGACCTCGCCGCAGGTGCTCGGCGCCGCCGCGGTCGCGGTGGTGGCGCTGGCCCGGTTCGTCCGGGTCGAGCGGCGGGCCGTCGAACCGCTGATCCCGCCCGCGCTGTTCCGCCACCGCGCCGTCACCGAGGCCCTGGTGCTCGGCTTCCTGCTCGGCGGGCTGATGCTCGTCCTGGTCGGCTACCTGCCCCAGTACCTGCAGTTCGTCCAGGGCGCCTCCCCGACCACCGGCGGGCTGCTGCTGGTGCCGCTGATGCTCGGGATGATCGGCGCCCAGCTCGCCACCGCCCGGCTGACGGCCCGGGGCGGCAGCGGGCGTCACCACCCGCTGCTCGGCAGCGCCGTCGCGCTGGCCGGCACCCTGCTGCTGCTCACCCTCGGCACGGACACCCCGCAGCTGCTCGCCTCGGCGCTCACCGTCGTCGCCGGGGCCGGGATCGGGCTGGTCATGCAGAGCACCCTGCTGGCCACCATGGCGGCGGTGCCGCCGCGCGACATGGGGGCCGCGATGGGCTCGGTGATGCTGTTCCGGACGATCGGCGGCTCGCTGGGCATGGCCGCCCTCGGTGCGGTCTACACCGCCCGGCTGTCGTCCTCCCTCTCCGGCGGGCCCGGCGCGGACGCCGCCGGTCCGACCGCCGACGGTCTGACCCCCGCCGCCGTGGACCACCTCCCGGCGCAGGCCGCGGAGGCCGTCCGCACCGCCGTCACCACCGGCCTGCACGGCACCCTCCTCGGGGCCGCCGCGATCGCCGCCGCCGCGGTCGTCGTCGCGGCCCTGGCCCGCCGGGCCGCCCCGGCTCCGGCGGGGGACCGGGCCCCGGAGCCGGCGCCCGCAGACCTGGGCTGAGCGCACGGCGCGGACC
>NZ_JBHXKE010000043.1:0-45192 GCF_042722765.1 Kitasatospora sp. NPDC058406 | reverse complement strand
GGGGGGCGGGGGGCCCCGCGCGGTTCCCCCCAAAACTACGCGGAGGGGGGGCCGCCGCCACCCCTGCCCCCCCTGCCCCGGACGCATCCCGACCACACGCCCCGACCACCCACACCCCGGCCACGCGATCAGGCGCAGGAGACATGAAACCGCTCATCGACCGCCGACGGCTCGTCCTCTCCGGGCTCGCGGGCGGGGCCCTGGCCCCGCTCGCCGGAGTCCGGGCGTCCGCCGCGAGCCCGGCACCGCCCGAGGTCTCGACCCCGCCCCGCAGCTTCGCGCCGGGCGACTGGAACTCCGTTCGTGACCAGTTCCGGCTCTCCCGCGCCTACGCGCAGTTCGCGGCCTTCACGTTCGCCGCCCATCCGGCCGGTGTGCGCGCCGCCATCGCGACGCACCGGACCAAGCTGGACGAGGACCCGAGCCGCTACCACCGGGAGAACGCGGACCGCGAACTGGCCGCGCGTGTGGCCGCCGCCGACTACCTGGGTGTCCGCCCCCTGGAGGTGGCGCTGACCGACAGCACCACCATGGGGCTGGCGATCCTCTACCAGGGGCTGCGGCTCCGGCCCGGGGACGAGATCCTCACCACCCGGCACGACTTCCACTCCACCTATGAGGCCCTGCGCCAGCGCGCCCTGCTGACCGGCGCCGCAGTGCGCCGGGTGAGCCTCTACGACGACCCGGCCGGTGTCTCGTCCGACCAGTTGACGGGACGCCTGCTGGCGGCCGTGACCCCGCGCACCAGGGTCCTCGCGCTGACCTGGGTCCACTCCGGCACGGGCGTCATGCTCCCGATCCGGATGATCACCGACGCGGTGGCGGGGATCAACGCGCGCCGGGACGCGGCCGACCGCATCGTCGTCTGCGTCGACGGCGTCCACGGTTTCGGCGCGGACGACACCGTCGTGGCGGACCTCGGCTGCGACTTCTTCGCCACCGGCACCCACAAGTGGCTGTACGGGCCGCGCGGCACGGGCATCCTCTGGGGGCGAGAGGACGCCTGGCCCCTCGTCCAGCCGATCATCCCGAGCTTCGGCTGGATACGCGAGGACCCGCCGCCGGTCGTCGACCCCGGCCTGATGGCCACCCCGGGCGGCTTCCACACCTTCGAGCACCGCTGGGCCCTCCCGGAGGCGTTCGCCTTCCACGCCTCCGTCGGCCGGGACCGGATCGCGAACCGCATCCGCACCCAGGCCCGGCAGCTCAAGGAAGGACTGGCCGCGATCCCCGGCGTCCGCGTCGCCACGCCCCACGACGACGCACTCTCCTGCGGCATCGTCTGCTTCTCCGTCGCCGACCGGACACCCCGGCAGGTGGTCACCCGCCTGGAGTCCGACCACCGCGTACTCGCCGACGTCACCCCGTACGGCGGCACCCTGGTCCGCCTCGGCCCCAGCCTGGTGACCGACCCGCAGGAGGTGGACAGGGCCGTCCGCGCAGTGGCAGCGATCACCCGCCACTGAGCCGACCACTCCGTCGAGCTCCTTCCGGACCGGTCGACCGCCCGGCCGGCACGGCGATGACGGCTCGCACGTTCATCCCCGGTGAGCATCACACCGAGCACCTCCACGTGAACATCCCGGTGGGTCCCCGTGAGCGCGGCGCTCACGGGGACTCAGCTCCGCTGGAAGAACTCCAGCTCGGCCAGGGCGAGATGGCGGTCGCCGTCCAGGCCTGCGGGGGCGTCGAGGGTCAGGCGGACGGTGATGGCGTCGCTGATGCCGGTGGGGAAGGTCTGCGGGCCGGGCTTGTCGATCAGGGTCAGCTTCCTGACCGACTTCCGGCCGTCCGAGGCCGTCACCTCCATGTCGATCCGCAGTGCCCGACCCTCGCGGGCGTAGTCCTCGGGTGAGGTCGAGGCGCCGTTGGTGACGATCACGGCCACCAGGCGGAAGGGTTTGGCGAAGGTGCAGGTGACCGAGGCGCCAGGGCCCGGTGCGCCCCAGTAGCGGTTGCTGAGACCGTCCGTGGCGTTGCCGGCCGGCCGGCCGGGCACCTCGGCACTCGCCTCCACGCGGACCGGGGTCACCGGCTTGCTCTTGCCCAGCTTGTCCCGGGTGTCCTCGATCAGGTTCCGGCCGGCCGGCAGCAGCAGGAAGCCGCCCGCGCACAGGGCCAGTACCACGGCCAGGATGACCAGGAAGCGCGTTGTCCGGCCCGAGCCGGCCCGGGTGCGGCGGCGCAACCGCCAGATTCTCCGCCACCAGGGGAGCGGCGGTGGGGCCGTACCGGGCGTGAGCGGGGTCGCGCAGCGGCGGCAGAAGCGGCGCTCGGGCGGGTTGGGCGTGCCGCAGGAGGGGCAGGGCGTCCCGGCGGCGCCGTCGTCCACCGGGACCGGGCGGACGACCGGACGTGGTGCGACGGCCTTCGCCGGCCGCACGGGCTGCGGTGAGCCGGGGGGAGGAGGGTCGGAGGGGCGAGGGGGTTCGGCGGGTGGCGAGGGCTCGGGGGGACGGGCGGCGGCGGGAGGACGGGGGACGGCGGGAGGTGAGGGGTCGGCGCGCCGGGGTGCGGCGGCTTCCGCCGGGGGATCGGCAACCGGGGCAGCCGGGGGGTCGGCAACCGGGGCAACCGGGGTGGCCGGGGCGTCCGACCAGCCCAGGTACGAGCCGCAGTTGCCGCAGAAGCCGTCCGTCGGGCCGTTGGACGCCCCGCACGCGGGACACTCGCGCATCACTGTCGCTCCTCCTCGCTCGTGGGCGGTCCCGGGAGGACCTCCACCCGGCAGACCGTGTGGACCGGGCACAGGCTCCGGACCAGCGCCCGGACCCGGTCCGCGTCCACCTCGTGCGCCGCGTCCACCGCTCCGCCGTGCCGCGGCCACACCCGGACGACCACCTCGTCGGCCGGGGCGGGCGGCAGCGCGCCACCGGCCGTGCTCGACCAGGCGGCCCCGCCGTCCCCGGTGATTTCGGCGGACACGCCCAGCACCAGGCGCAGGGCCTCGACCAGGCCGCGCCGGGTGCCGCTCCAGCGGTGCAGTTCCGCCGCGCGGGCCACCGCCTCGCGGCGCAGCGCCAGCGGCCAGCGCGGGTCGTCGGTGCCGCCCACCCAGGTGGCCAGCCAGGCCAGGAAGTCGGCCGGGGCCAGTCGCGGATCGAAGTACGAGGGCAGGTTGTCGAGGGTGGTGAACACCGGGGCCAGTACCGTGTCCAGCCCCGCTGTGAACCGTTGCGCGAAGTCGTCGTCGGCGTACAGCGCGGGCAGCTGCTCGCCGATCGGGTGCCGGCTGGGCAGGCCCGGGACGGCGGCCCGGCTCATCCGCGCACCTCCGGCTCCGACGCGGTCACGACCACCTGGTGCTGGTAGGAGAAGACCAGCGCGCCCGCGCCGACGTCGATCCGGTCGACCGGGGCGCCGCGCCGGCCCGTGACCGGGTCGGCGGCGAACAGCCGGATCTCCTCCACCACCGCCTCCCCGACGGCGCGTTGCAGCACGCCGAACACCTCCCCGTACTGCACGGGCCGCCCGAACGGCCGGCCCGTTCCGTCGGGTCCGCCGCGCAAGGGGTCGAGGTGCCGGTAGAGCGCGTCGAGCGCCGCGTCGCGCACCCGGTCGGCGTCCGCGGCCGGTACCGAGAGCCGGGCGACGACGGTGACGCCCTGGTAGAACGGCGGCTCGACGAGGAGCCGGGTGCCGATCAGGCGCCGCTCGTCGAGGGCCGTGGTGATCCTGGCGAGGACCTGGTCGGACGGGATCAGCTGCTCGAAGCGCAGCCGGCCGCCCTCGTCGGCCACCGCGTCCGGCACCACCAGGACCCGGACCGCGCCCGCGCCCGCGTCCCGGTCGGGCAGGCAGCGGACCCGGCGTACGGAGGGTGCCGCCTGCCGGGCGATGATCTCGTGGTCTTCGGCGGTCACCGCACGCTCCTGCATGCGCAGCGTCTCCGGTGCCCGCAGCTTGGCGTTGTCGATGGTCTCCCCGGCGACACCGCCGCGCGCCGCCTCCCGGTTGACGACCCGGGCGACGTAGGGGACGGAGCTGCGCAGGACGGAGACCGCGCCGCGGGAGACGTTGCCCGCCGGGCCGCCGCCGGTGCGGTAGCGGGCCACGCGGATCCGGGCGCCCTTGGCCGGTACGGCCCCGCACGGCCGCAGGGTGCCGTCGGCCTCGCGCAGCACCGGCGGGAACGCGAACTCGCCGGTGGTGGCGTCCACCCGGACGTGCCGGTCGGCCGGCCCCGAGCGCCCGAAGTGCTCCACCACCTCCCAGCGCTGCCACCCGTCCGGCGAGGACACCTCCACCACGGGGGGTTCCCCGTCGAGCAGCACGGGCGGTCGGCCGAGCCGGAAGGACTGCCCCGCCACCCCCTCCGACACGCCGAGCGGTACGTCGGTCACCCGCTCGGCGTGCTCCACGGCCGTCGTGCCGCCGACGGTGAAGACGGCGGCCTCGCGCACCGTCGGCGACTCGGAGTAGAACGGCTGCCCCGGCTCCGCCTCGGTGACCCGGCAGCGCAGCCAGCCCGCCCGGGTCCCGCTGACCAGCGACGCCGTGTGTCCGGCCGGAACGTACACGATGACCTCACCGGGCCGGTTCAACCCGCCGGTGCTGTCGGAGCCGGTCTCGCAGCGCTGCCACCGGCTGCCGTCCCACGCCTCCCACACCAGCGGGGGCTGGCGCGGGTCGACGCCGACGCCCTCGACGCGGCTGTCGAGGCGGACCGCGACCACGCAGCGCGGCACCGCCGTCGGCAGGCCGAACAGCAGCGCGTCGCCGGGCTCGGGCGCGGCCTGGAAGCACGGGATGTCCCGGCCCTCGGCCAGGGCACCCGTCCGGTCGGTCTGCTCGCCGGCGCGGGGCGCGGTGACCAGCCGGGTCAGCTCGCTCGGCACGATGCGCAGGTCGTCGGTGGTGGCGAAGACCACGGCCGCCTCGGTCTCGCCGGCCGCGGTCGTCACCTCGGTGCCCGCGGGCAGCGTCACCGTGTCCGGTTGGGGGGCCGACAGCCAGAAGTCGACCTCGGCGACGGCCGCCGACGGCGGGTACAACCGGATGCCCAACAGGTCCAGGAAGGCCAGGTAGTTCTTGTCCGGGACCCGGTTCAGCCGGTACAGCAGCTGGTCCACGAGGTAGGCGAACGTCTCGATCAGGGTGACGCCCGGATCGGAGACGTTGTGGTCGGTCCACTCCGGGGCGCGCTGCTGCACGTACCGCTTCGCCTCGTCGACGAGCTGCTGGAACCGTCGGTCGTCCAGGTTGGGGGAGGGCAGGGCCATCAGTCCGCGACCGTTTCCTCGGTCCCCTCCTCGGAGGGGATCGTGTAGAAGGGGAAGACCAGGTTGCGCCGGTCGTTGGTGGTGCGCACCGTGTAGCGCACGTCGATGTAGAGGGTGGCCGTCTCCACCGCGTCGAAGGCCACGACGACCTCGTCCACCGCGATCCGCGGCTCCCAGCGCTCCAGCGCCTCGCGCACCTGCTGGGCGATCCGCCCGGCGGTGACGCCGTCGCCGGGGGCGAAGACGTACTCGTGGATGCCGCAGCCGAAGTCGGGCCGCATCGGTCGCTCGCCGGGCGCGGTGCCCAGCACGAGGCGGATGGCCTCCTCCAGTTCCCGCTCCCGCTCGACCATGGCGATCCCGCCGGTCGGCCCGACCCGCAGCGGGAACGCCCAGCCGCGCCCGATGAACTGATCGCCCATCACGGACCTCCGATCAGCACGTCGGGCGCACCGGTCAGGACCGCCGCGCCGCACGCCGTCTGGTCGCGGGCCCGCGCGGCGGGCAGTCCGCCGATCAGCACCACACCCCCGGTGACCGCGGCCGGGTTGGGTACCAGCACGTTCCCCGGCCCCAGGGCCGCGTGCGGCGGTACCGGGCAGACGTGCAGGCTGCCCACCACGGCGGCGGGCCGCCCGCCGATCAGCACCGTTGCCACCCGCGCGGCGGTGCCGGGCGGCGGGGTCGCGATCCGGCCACCGTGGTTGGTGGGGTCACCGGTACGGGCTGCGGCCGGCATCGGGGGCTCCTCGGGTAGAAGGGGGAGAGGGGAGAACGGTCGAGGGCGAGGGGGGTGCTCACGTGGGGTCAGTTGATCCGGATGAGGCGGGCCTTGAGGACGGCGAGCAGGCCGCCGTCGACGGAGACGTCCGCCGTCCCGGACACCTGGACCGACCGGCCGCCGATGCGGACCCCGGCCGTGCCGTCGATGTCCACCTGCCGGCCGGTCACCTTCACGGTGCCCTGCCGGGCGTCGAGCGTGATGCCGTTCCGGTCCAGCAGGACGGAGGTCAGCGGACGGTTCCGTCCCGCGTACACGGTGAGTTCGATCCGGCCCCGGCGGTCGTCCAGGCGGACCTCCAGCCGTTCGTCCCCGGTCACCAGCCGCAGCCCGGAGGGGCCCGGCGCCGGCGCGTCCAGCAGCTCCACGCGGTGACCCGAACGCGAGGCCACCGAACGGCGGTTGACCTTTCCGCTGGTCGCGTCGACCAGCGGCACCTCGTGCGGCGAGGGCTGGTCCACCCCGTTGTAGAGTCCGCCGATCACGTACGGGCTGTCCAGCAGGCCCTGCTCGAACCCGACCAGCACCTCGTCGTTGACCTCGGGACTCACCACCCCGCCACCGCCCTTGCCGCCCCACTGGACGGTGCGCACCCAGTCGGTGACGTACGTGTCGTCCAGCCAGGGGAACGTCAGACGCACCGCGCCGCGTTCGGAGCCGTTCGGCTCGCGCACGTCCGTCACCACGCCGATCGCCACACCGGGGATGCGCGGGCCGCGCCCCGGAGCGTCGGCGCCGGTCATCAGACCGGGCAGGGAGCGGTCCGGGCCGGCGCCGACCCACACGGTGGTGCGGTAGCCGCCGTGCGGCTCCAGCACGTGCTGCACGGCCGTGGCCGTGTACCGGCCGGAGAACGCCGGCCCCACGTTGCCCAGCGCCACCGGTTTGCCCGCCCGCAGCAGCGGATTGCCCTCGGCCACCGCCTCCAGGTCGCCGAAGCCGGCGCTCACCCGGGCCGCCGCCGCGCGGGCGACCGCCGCCGTCTCCGCCTGCGTCCGGTAGGGGGTGTCGGTGACGGCCACGGCAGACTTCCCGAACCGGGCGGCCGTCCCGGGAGCGAGCCCCGGCACCACGGTGTCGCTGACCACGGACGGCTGCTCGGCGACCAACGGCCGCTTCGTGGCGACGTCCCAGCCGCGCACCTGCACCTTCGAGGCGCCGTCGGCGGCCGACAGCGCGGCCCGCAGCGCCAGCAGGTTGCGCCCGTACTCCAGGACCATCGGGTCGAGCGCGGCCGACGTCGAGGGGGAGGGCGCCCCGGACGCCTTCGCGGGCCTGGTGAACTGGAGCAGCCCCTTGTCGTCGACGCGCACCCGCGCACCGCTCTCGCCCGCGAGGAACTGCAGGAACTCCCAGTCGGAGACGTTCGCCTGGGACAGCTGCCGGTACATCACCGGCGCGGCCTCCACCGTCCCGACGGCCAGGCCGGCGCCCGCAGCCACCTTGCGGACGGTGTCCGCGGCCGTCATGTTCCGGTACGCGACGACCTTGCGGCCGCGCTGGAGCCGGTGGGCCCTGGAGTAGGCGCGGAGGACGGTGAACGACCCGGTGCCGTCCCGGTCGATCTCCAGGGCCGTGACCTCCCCGTTGAACAGCCGCTCCCGCGCCTGCCCCTTCGCCGTCGTCACCGACACGCGCAGCGGGGAACCGACGGTGACGCCGGTGGAGCGCAGGAACTCGTGGTCGGGGTCGCGGTAGGTGAGCACGGCGGCGTCCGGCAGGCCCACGTTCTCGTCGACCACGCAGCTGACCAGCTGCGCCGCCCAGATCTGCGGCAGCTCGCCGGGGGCCTCCACGATCGGGTCGGCCGCGAAGGACCTGCCCCCGGAATCGAACCCGCTCACCGTTCCCCCTCGCCGCTGCCGTCGCCCAACCCGTTGCCGCTGCTTCGTCCGTTGTCGAGTCCGTTGTGGAGTCCGTTGTCGAAGGCGTGCCTGCCGCCGGTCGCAAGGGCGTGGTCGTCGTCCCGCAGGGCCGGCACCACCAACTCGGCGCCCGGGGCGAGCACCATCGGGTCGTCGATGCCGTTCGCCTCCGCGATGACCCGCCAGGCCGTCGCGTCGCCGTACTCGCGCCAGGCCAGCATCGCCAGGCTGTCGCCCGCCACCAGGGTGTGCGTGCTGCGCGCGGTGCGCGCGCCCGACGTCGGGTTCTGGCCGGGCGGTTCGACGCTCGCCTCCTCGATGGACAGCGAGCAGGTCGCCCGCAACGGCGTGCCGTCCACGTCGAAGAGCGTGTACGAGACCGACAGGTTCGACAGCACCCCGTCGAACGAGGTGGTTCGCGCGCTGCCCCACTCGAAGCGCACCCAGGGGCTCGCCGGCTTCTTGCGGCCGAGACTGGCCGGGGTCGGCACGCACGCCTTCATCAGCTTCTCGACGGCCCGCTCCACCGAGTCGTCGTGGGTGGCGGTGGCGTCCAGGAAGACCTCCAGGCTCAGGGTGCGCGGGCCGCTGCCCACGAACTCGGGCAGCGCCGACTGCCCCGCCATCCGGGACGGGGACCGTCGCCACTCGGTGGTCTTGCCCAGTTGCAGGGTCGAGGGGTTGAACTGGAGGTCGAGCCGGGCGATCGTCCCGCCGGGCTTGGCCCCGACCGAGGCCGGGGGCTCTTTCAGGGTGAGCTGGGCCCTGGCGCGGCTGGCGCGTGCCGAGAAGGCCATGGTGTGGCTTCCTTCCGGAGCGGGAGTGCGGCGGTCGTGGGACGGGGCGGTGGTGGGACGGTCAGACGGGGAGGAGTCCCGCGTGGGCGATCTCCAGGGTCTCCACCGCGGCCGCGGAGTTGGCGGGGTCGAAGGACGGACCCTGCCAGCGGACCGGGACGATCCCGAAGACCTGCCAGCTGATGATCCGGCTCAGATCGGGCCGCAGGGCCACGATCTCGCCGTCCTTCGGTTCGACCCGCCGCAGCGTCTCGTCCAGCCAGCGGCCGATCTTCGCCGTGTCGGCGGTGACCGGCCGGGTGAGGGTGATGTTCGACCAGGTCACGCGACCCGGGAGCTGCCAGGTGAAGCCGTTGTTGCCGCCCTCGGCGTAGCTCTCCATCTCGACCTCGGCGCCCATGCCGGAGCAGGTGTGGAAGGCGCCCAGGTCGTTGCCGCCGATCGCCAGCCGGAAGAACACACTGGTCGCGAAGATGTTGTCCGTCATCGGTCCGTCGTCCGTTTCTCGTTCGTGCGGGTGCTCAGCGGCGGCCGTCGAAGGTCCTGCCCGCGCGGTCCCGGCCGCGCCGCAGCTCGGCGCGCAGCAGGCGGGCGACCGGGTCGAGCAGGCGGCGCGCCAGGTCGTCCAGGTCGAGATCGCCGCCCGGTGGTCCGGCGTCACGCGGACTTCCGCCGGTTCGGTCGGAGGGGGTGACCCGCTGGTCCGCGGCCGTGGTGGTGGCCGGGGCGGTGGTGCCGGGGGCGGTGGCGCGCGGGGCGGGGGCGGTGGTGGCCGGGACGGTTCCCCGGATGCTGCCGGTGTCGCGTTGCACGGGGAGCGGGGGCGGGGGCGCCGCAGGGGGGACTCCCGGCGTGCCGCCGGGGTCCGGCGTCCTGGACCGCACCAGCGGCACCACGGGTACGGGCCGCGCCGAGGACGTGGCCCGGGAAGGCTGGACCACCAGCGGTGGCGCGTGCGGGGCGGTCACGGGCAGCGGGCCGGACGGGTGCCCGGAACCGGAGGTGTAGAGGGCTTCGGGTCCACGAAGGGGTTCGGACGGGCGAAGGGGGCCGGACGCGGACGCCGGGTGCGGGCCGGGGGAGCCGGGCGCTCGCTGGACGTGCTGCGGCGCGGCGGCGGAGGGCGGGGCGGCCCAGCGTGCCGCGACCACGGGGCGGCTCACCGCGCGGGCGGTAGCGACGGTCGCGCTCCCCATGTCCCGGCCGCTGCCGAGGGCCAGGGGCCGCGCCGCGAGCAGCTGGACGCTGCGGTGCGGAGCGGCCGGTGCCCGGCCCGGGGCCCCGGGCCGACCGGTGAGGACGAGCGGGACGGACCCACTCGTCCGGGCCCCTGCGGGTGGCGCGGGAACTCCGGCGCGACCGCCGTGCCGGGACGCGGTGGTCGGGGACGGGGGAGCCGGTGACGTGGCCGTGGCCGCGGGGTGCTGTCCCGCTCCCGGCACGGGCACGGCCGCGCGCTGGACGGTGGACGGGGCCGCGGGGTGGTTGGCGGTCGGTGGCATCACGGGCAGCGGGGCCCCCAACCCGGCGCGCGGACGCCGCGCGGTCCGCCCAGGGCCGCCCTCGGCAGCCGGAGCCTCCGGCTGCCGCTGCACGACCGGCAGGGCCGGCCCCGGGGGCGCGCCCGCGGAGGGGGCTTCACCGGCCTGCGCCCGGAAGGTCGCGCCGGCACCCAAGGGTGCTGCGGTGGCGGGGAGTTCGGCCAGCGGCGGACCGAGGGTCGGCCGGCCGGTCGCGCGTTGCACGGGTGTGTCGGAGCCGGTTTCCGCCTGGTGCTGGACGATCGGCATGGTTGGTGTGGGGGTGGCGGGATCTGGTGCCAAGGGTGTTGCGGGAGTGGAGGGTTCGGGTGTCGGTGTGCCGAGGGTGGGGTGGTCGGTCGCGCGTTGCACGGGTGTGTCGGAGCCGGTTTCCGCCTGGTGCTGGACGATCGGCATGGTTGGTGTGGGGGTGGCGGGATCTGCTCCCAAGGGTGTTGCGGTGGCGGGGAGTTCGGGTGTCGGTGTGCCGAGGGTGGGGTGGTCGGTCGCGCGTTGCACGGGTGCGTCGGAGCCGGTCTCCGCCCGGTGCTGGAGCATGGGCGCGGCTGGTGCGGTGATGGCGGCTTCCGTCGCCAAGGGTCGGCTGGGAGGTGGGAGTTCGGACGCCGAAGCGCCCGGGGCAGGACGGTCGGCGGCGCGTTGCACGGGAGCCGCGTCCGCGCCCCGCGCGGGTGCGCCGGGCCGGTCGGGGACGGTCTCCGCCTGCCGCTGGACGACAGGCATGGCCGGTGCCGGTGCCGGTGCCGGAGTGGGGGCGGGGGCGGGGGTGGGACCGGCCACGTCCGAGGGCGCGCCGGGCGCCGGGACTTCGGTCGGCGGGGTGCCGAGAGGGGGCGCGTGGTCGGCCGCCCGCTGTACGGGTGCGTCGGGGGAAGGTCCGCCGGTGTGTGCCGGGGGGACGGCGGGCACTCGGCGCCTGGGTATGGCGGGCACCCGGGCGACGGTCAGCGACCGGCCGACAGGGCGCGTCCGCACCACGGCGCGCGTCGCTTCGGCGCGGTCCGCCGGAGCCTCTCCGCCAGGGGGGCCGGGACGGGTGCCGCCGGCGGCGGGGAGGGACCCGGCTCCGGTGGCGGGGAGGGACCCGGCTCCGGTGGCGGTCCGTTGCACGGGCCGGCCGGCGGGGGCGGCCCCCGGGGTGCCCTCGCCGGAGACGCCGCGAACCACCGCGATGCGGCGGACCAGCGGGAGCCGCGCGGGCACCGGCGTACGGCCGGCCCCCGGGGCTGCGGCGGTCGCTTCGGCTCGCTGGACGACGGGAGCGGCGTCCGCGCCGAGCGCGTCCGGACCGAGCACCGCCGCGGACTGCGCGGGCGGGCGGCCACGGGTGCCGGGTGCACCGGCCGCCGCACCGGCCGCCGAGGGGGCCTCCCGCCCGCCGCCGGACCGATCCGGGCGCTCGTCGGCCCGCGAGCGGCCGGTGCCGGCGCTGACCGCGGGCGCGGCCTGTGCGGACACCGGAGCGCCCTTCGCCGAAGCACGCGCACCCGACCCGCGCGCACCCGACCCGCGCGCACCCGACCCGCGCGCACCCGACCCACCTGGCTGCGCCCGCCCGGTGGCCTGCGCACGCGGTGCGGGAGGTGCCTCCGGCTGTGGTGTCCCCGTCCCCGTCCCCGTCCCCGTCCCCGTCCCCGGCGCGGCGTCCGGCGCGGCGCCCGCGTCGGACGGGCGCAGCGCTCTGAGCAGCAGCGGGCCGCCTCCGCTGTGCGTGGGGTGCGCGACGGCGGGGCGGGCGATGCCGCGGACGAGGCCGGTCGGGGCGGTCGGCAGCAGGGCGTGGGCGAGGCCGGTGTCGAAGGACGGATCGCGCCAGGCGGCCAGCCCGTCCCGGAAGGCGAGTCCGTCACTGACGCTCATCGGCGCCCGGGACACGGTCAGGAGGGGTGGCGCGGTGCGGCGCCAGCCGCCGTCCCAGTCCGCGGGCATGCCTGGGCCCAGGCCGGCGGCAGCCTCCCGGACCGCACCCGCCGCGCCCGCCGCACCCGCCGCGCCCGCCGCGCCCGCCGCGCCCGTGCCCACGCCGTCCGAGGGCGCGCCGCCCGGCACGGCGCCGCGCCGGCGCACCCTGTCCCGCCACGCCATTTGCTCAACCTCCTTCGTTCATTCGGGAGTTGATCTGAGCGATCTCGGTGACCCACTGCCGGCGTTCGGCATGGGTCAGGTCGAGGATCTCGTCGCGTTGCCAGTGGAAGTGGTAGGCGACGTACGCGATCTCCTCCCTGAGCCGGGGGAGCGCGTACGTCACGATTCCCCCAGGCGCCCACCGGAGAGGTCGACCTCGAAGCCGCCGTCGCAGTGCGGGCAGGTGACCGCCGCGCGGGTGTGGCCCTCGCTGTTGACGCGCCGGTAGAAGTCCTGGAGGAACGCGACGTCGGTCGCGTACATCCGCTCCACGACCCCGGCGTGCACGTCGGTGACGGTGCCGAGCCGGGTGATGACCTGGCTGAGCAGTACCACGCTCAGGTACGCCGGGTTCTCCTTGACCCGCAGGTCGATCTGGGGCCGTAGCTCGTCGCGGGCGGTGGCCAGGCGCATCGAGCCGTGGCGGTGCAGGGTGCCCGCCTCGTCCACGTACCCGCGCGGCAGTTCGAACTCGAACTCGGTGCGCAGCGCGTGCTCCTCGCGCCGCGCCGGAGCGCCGGAGGGGGGTGCCGTCGGCGGTGCCGGGGCCGGGGCGGGCGCCGTGGCCTGGAGGATCTCCTCCAGGCTGCCCGCCGTCACCGTACGTCGCCTCATTCGACGATGATCTCCTCGAACACGATGGTCACGGACTCGGTGGCCGCGGCGGACTCGCCGGCTTTGAGGGAGGGGCCCTCCCATTTGGAGGCCCAGCCGTTCATCAGCTGGATGCGCCGGACGGTCTCGCCCGTGGAGTCCTTGATCTCGATGGTGAGGTTCTGCCGAGCGGTGTCGACGGCCCCGTTGTTCAGGGTCTCCTTGATCCACGTGGTGAACTCGCTGCTCTTGTCGAGTCCCCGGGTGATCGTGACCTCGCCGGCCTGACGGGCGCCGGGCTGCTTGCGGATGATCTGCTTGCCGTCCTTGCTGACCTGCCGGACCTCGACGACCTCCTCCTCGACGGTCAGGCCGCTGATCTCCTGGATCGACTCGACCAGGTAGCCACCGAGCTGAACGCCGAAGATATGGGTGGAAAGAGCATCGCCCTCTGCCATGACTGTTTGTCACCTTTCCTTGCTGCTCGTCCCGGCGGTCCCGGGAGCGCCGGACCTGCGGGTCACTCGTCGATGAGGCTGGTGCTGTCGGAGAACTGCGCCAGCCGGAACACCACGAACTCGGCCGGCTTGACCGGTGCCACGCCGATCTCGCAGATCACGCGGCCCTGGTCGATCGATTCCTGCGGGTTGTTGTCCCGGTCGCACTTGACGTAGAACGCCTCCGCGGCCGTCCGCCCGAACAGCGCGCCGCGCCGCCACTCCTCGGTGAGGAACGCGGTGGCGTTGCGCCGGATGCTCGACCAGAGCCGGTCGTCGTTCGGCTCGAAGACCACCCACTGGGTGCCCAGGAGGATGGACTCCTCCAGGTAGTTGAAGAGGCGGCGCACGTTCAGGTAGCGCCAGGCCGGATCGGAGGAGAGGGTGCGGGCGCCCCAGATCCGGATGCCCCGGCCGGGGAAGGCCCGGACGCAGTTCACCCCGATCGGGTTGAGCAGGTCCTGCTCGCCCTTGCTCAGGCGCAGTTCCAGGTCGACCGCGCCGCGGATCACCTCGTTGGCGGGGGCCTTGTGCACCCCGCGCTCGGCGTCGCTGCGCGCCCACACGCCGGCGATGTGGCCGCTCGGCGGGACGGTGGCGTTGCGCCCGGCGGCCGGGTCGAAGACCCGGATCCACGGGTAGTAGAGGGTGGCGTAGCGGGAGTCGTAGCCCGCCTCGTCGTTGCGCCAGGTCCGGACCTGCTGTGCGGAGAGACCGGGCGGGGCGTCCAGGACGGCGACCCGGTCGCCCATCTGCTCGCAGTGCGAGATCACGGCGAGCTGGACGGTGCGCACGCCCTCGGCATCGATGTCACCGCGCTGGTGGGAGCCCATCAGGTCGGGCACCGCGACCATGGTGATCTCGTCGATGGTCTCCAGGCCGCCGAGCCCGGTGCGGGCCGCCGCGTCGCCGACGTACTCGGCCGGGTCGAGCCGGGCCGCCGCGCCCTGGCCGGCGGCCGGGGCGGGGACGGCTGTGGGGGCGTCGGGCAGGGCCGCGGTCTGGTTCGCGGGCCGGCCCTGGGCGGTGCCGCGCTGCTCGGTGACCTCGATCAGCGCCGAGCCGCGGGCCTGGGTGACGAGGTAGCCCTTGACGTTCCGGCGGGCCGACACCTCGAAGGTCTCGGCCACCGCCCCGTCGCGGTGGACCAGCAGCCTGAACCGGTCCTCGGGCGGGTTCTCGCCGTCCGCGTCGGCGATCTCCACCGAGAGGCCGGTGACGCCCGGCCGGGCCGCGACCAGGAACCCGCCGAGCGCGACGGGCTCCGCCGCGGGCTGCTCGGGGCCCGCGGCGGCGGGCGCGGAGCTGTCCCGGTCGGAGCCGCCGACCCGGACGACGTACGCGGCGCCGCCGCCGTTGGCGAAGTACCCGTAGACCGCGTGGGGCAGGTAGGCACCCTCGGTGAACCCGCCGAAGCGCTGGGAGTACTGGTCCCAGCTGGTGACGAGCGTCGGTTCGTGGAACGGGCCGGTCCGGGCGAACCCGACGAACGCGGCGACGGCGGTGCCGACCCCTTCGATCGGGCGGGCACCGGACTGCACCTCCTCCACGTAGACCCCCGGGGTGAGGTACGTCGGCATGCTCGCTCCTTCGTGTCACCGGTCTTCGGTGGACAGTCTTCGGTGGACAGCTTCGGTGGACGGTCTTCGGTGGATCTCCGGCCAGGTTCTACGGACGGCGGACGGCGGACGGCTGAACGCCGTCGACGGACCCGGTCGCGCGCCGTCGCGCCCCGCCCCCAGCCTTTCCGGCGGGCCGCGGCCGGCGGGAGGGACCGGGGGACCTGCCCGGGGGCAAGGGCGCTGCCCTCCCCGGCCCTCCCCGGCCCTCCCCGGCCCTCCCCGGCCCGCCGCGACGGCCCGCCGGCCGCCCCGGTTCAGACCCGCGTGACCTGGGCCACGTACGGTCCGAACTCGCCCTCCAGCACCAGCCGGCCGAGCTTGCGGTACTCCTGCGCGACCGCCGCCACCGTCTGGGCCATCGTCAGCGGTCCACCCGACTCGGCGGCGAGGTACGCGGCGCTCACCGCGCAGGCCCGGATGGAGCCTCCGGCCAGGTCGAACCGGTCCGCGCAGAAGTGGAGGTCGAGGTCGTCGCCCCGGGGCACCCGGTCGCCCAGGCAGCGGTCCCACAGGGCGAGGCGCTGGTCGGCGTCGGGCACCGGGAAGTCCGCGACCACGTCCAGGCGGCGGGTGAAGGCCTCGTCCAGGTTGGCGCGCAGGTTGGTGGTCAGGACGGCGATGCCGTCGAAGGACTCCATCCGCTGGAGCAGGTACGCCGACTCCATGTTGGCGTGCCGGTCGTGGGCGTCCTTGACCTCCGAACGCTTGCCGAAGATCGCGTCCGCCTCGTCGAACAGCAGCACCGCGTTGACGGCGGAGGCCTCGGTGAAGATCCGCTCCAGGTTCTTCTCGGTCTCACCGACGTACTTGTCGACCACCGTGGAGAGGTCCACCACGTACAGGTCCATGCCCAGGTCGGCCGCCACCACCTCGGCCGACATCGTCTTGCCGGTACCGGACGAACCCGCGAACAGCGCGATCACCCCGCGCCCCCGCCCGCCGCCGGGCCGCATGCCCCACTGCCCGAGCACCTGTTCGCGGTGGCGGGCGCGCACCGCGAGCTCCCGCAGGCTGCGGTGGGTGGGGGCGGGGAGCACCAGGTCGTCCCAGCCCACCGCGGGTTCGACCCGGCGGGCGAGGCGGGCGAGCCCCGCGCCGTTCTGGGCCCGGACGGCCGTGCGCAGGTCGTCGGGGGAGACCGGGCGGCCGTCGAGCGCGGCCGTGCGCACCGCGGTGCCGGCGGCCCTCCGCAGCTGCCCGGCGTCCAGGCGGTGCGCGGCGACGGACCGGGCGAGCGCCTCGGCCCCGTCCTCGCCGACGCCCTCGTCGCCCCCCGCGCCGTGCTGCTCGCCGGCCCGCTCCAGTGCGTGCCGCCAGCGTGCGACCTGCCGGTCGGGGGCGGGGGCCGCCACCGTCAGGGTGACGGGGGTGTCGGCGGCCCAGGCGGGTTCCCAGCCGCCGGTCCCGTGGGTGAGGAAGGGGAGGCCGCGCAGGGCGTCGCACAGCGTGCGCAGGACCCTGGCCCGCTCGTCGGGCCGGTCGGGGAGCTCCTCCAGCGGCCCCAGCAGGACGCCCGCGCCCAGCAGCCGGGCCTCGCGTGCGACGGCCCGGGCGACGTCCGGCACGCCCCGGGGGTCATGGGACAGCGCCGCCGGGTCCAGGGCCAGCGGCGGCAGCCCGCCCGCCTGCAGCGCGGCGACGGCCAGCCCCTCGGCATCGCCGCCCCGGCTGCGCAGGTGGACATGGCCGCTGCCGGTCCCGGCCGCGGCGGCGGCCCGGCGCAGCTCGGCCGGGTCGACGGCCGGATCACCGGCCGGACGGCCGAGCACTCCGGTCAGCAGCGGGTCGGGCGCGGTGTCGCCCAGCAGGTGCGAGGTGACGCGGTCCGGGACGGTCAGCACCCGGGACAGGGGCGGCCGTTCGGGTTCGGTGACCTCCAGCAGACCGCCCGCGACGAGCGGCGCGGAGGGAGCCAGCCGGAACCGGGCCGCCGCCACCCCGCGGTGCCCGCACAGTTCGAGGGCGAGTCCGACGGTGGGCCGGCGGCGCGTCAGGTCGTCGTTGAGGTAGCCGTAGAGCCGCTCGAAGCGGGTGTCGAGGTCCGGGGCCAGGGCCACCAGCAGCAGGTCCAGGTCCAGGGGCGCCAGGGCGAAGCGGGCGGCGAGCACGGCCAGCGGCGAGCCGGGCGGCGGCGCGTCCGGACCGGGCAGGGCGGGCGGAGCGGGCCGGTGTCCCTCGTCCAGGACGCGGGCGACCGCCTCGGGGGTGAGGAACTGGCCGCGGTACGGATCGTCCGGATCGGGATCGAGCGCGCGCCGGATCGCGACGGCCTCGCGCACCCGCTCCTCGACGACCCGCAGCCGCGCCCACAGGTACGGGACCGGGGTCGGCGTCGCGGCCGCGGGTTCCAGGGTCCGCGTCACGGCTGCCGCTCCCCGCGTCGGCGGCGGGCGGGGGCCGGCCCCCGCTCCCGGGAGCCGCCGAAGCCCTCCGGACCGGGCTCGGCCACCTCCGTGTAGCGCAGGCGCCGCGCGGCCCCCGGCTCCTCCGGTGCGGTCCGGGCCGCGGCGCGGACCACGAGCCCCTCGGTGACCGGTGGGGCGACGGCAGTGGTGGCCCCGGCCAGCGGCGCCCTCACCCGCAGCCCCAGCGACGGCTTGAGCTCGCCGCCCAGCGCCGACCACACGTCGGAGGCGGCGGGCGCGTCGAGCCCGGCGCCGCCGCCGTCCAGGCCCACGATGAGGCCGAGTTCGGCGAGCGAGCCGGTGAGCAGGCGCGGTGGCAGCGCGTCGGTGGACACCAGACACGTCAGCACCTGGGAGAGCAGCCGGTGTTCGTCCTGCGGCCGGCTCGCCCACGCGGTGACGAGGTACGTCAGCTCGAACCAGCGGGCCGGGGCGCGGCGCGCGGCGAGGAAGCCGTCCGCGTCGTACACCTCACCCGCGCCGCTGGCGCGCCGGGTGTGGTCCTCGCGGACGTCGTACAGGAACACGCACACCGTCGGGGCGCTGCGGCGGGCCGCCCAGTCGCGGGTCGGCGCGTCGAACACCACGTCGACGCCCGACGCGTCCAGGCCGGACTCCGCGAGCAGCCGGCGCAACGCCTCGTCGACCTCGTGGATCATCGGCGGATCATCTCGTTGGGCGGCTGGACGGTGCCGCTGACCACCAGGAAGCCGGTCCGCACCGGGGAGAAGCCGGGGCCGTTCGCGGTGATGACCCGGGGGCCGGTCTGATCCTTGGCGAGGATCAGCAACTGGCCGATGAACCGGCCGTCCGGGCCGGGGACGGTCGGCGCCGCCGCGGCCGTGATGCCCGGCTGCCAGGTGAACCGCACCGGCGCGCCGGGCGGGAAGTCCTCACCGCGTACCGAGGTGACGAAACCGGGCTTGCCGATCGGCGGGACCGCGACGATGCGCGGCTGGAGGATCCGCAGCTGCTGACGGGCTTCGTTGTCCCCGGGGTCGGCGTCCGTGCCGGTGGTGGTCAGGGAGCCGGTCACCAGGCCGGTGAGGGCCTGATCGGGGCTGAGGACGACCTGGACGACGGTCCGGGCGCCCGGGGCGAGGTCGGGCAGCGCGCACACCCAGGCCCGGTCGCAGCCCGGCGGCGGCCCGTCGTGGGGCACGCCCCCGGGCAGGCCCACGCGGAGCCGCAGACCGGTGGCCAGCCCTTCGCGGCCGTTGCGAACGGTGTACGTGAGGACCACGCGACCACCGACGTAGCCGGGGTTCGGCTGCGCCGTGAGGCTCAGCCCGGGGCCGGCCGGCGGCTCGGGCGGCAGTGGCGGGGGCGTGCGGATCGGCGGCGGGGCCGGCGGAGCGGGGGCGGGTGTCGGAGGCGGCGGCAGCACCGGGGGCGGCGGCACCGGGTTCGGCGTCGGATCCGCCGGCGGCGTCGGGACCGGGGTCGGCGTCGGGGCCGCTGTCGGGGTCGGGGTCGGACCGGGCGTCGGCGGGGCCGGCGCCGGGCGTACCGGCACCACGGTCCGGCCGGTGTTGTCGCTGGGACGGGGGTCGAGGACGGCACCGGTGACCGACCAGTCCAGCGGCTGGTCGCCGGGCTCGACCCCCGTGACGGTGACCGTGACCGGTACGGTGTCGCCCGGGCGCACCACGCCCAAGGCGCAGACCAGCGCCGCCGCGTCGCAGACGGCGCCGGGCGCGGCGAGGCCCGTGACGATCACCCCGGCCGGGGGCGCGACGGTCAGCCTCGTCCCGGGCGAGGCGGCCGGGCCGTGGTTGACGACGTCCACCCGGACGGTCCCGGAGTCGCCCGCGGTGAGCGGCGCGGCCGTGCCGGGTGCCTGGACCGCGAGGTCCACGGACTGCTGGACGCCCGGTTCCTTCTGGCGGCCCGGCAGCCCGGCGGTGAGCGGGGTGCGGGCCCCGGAGACCGCGTCCACCAGGGACAGCTTCTCCGGGCTGTTGGCGGCGAGGGCGGCCCGGGAGCTGATCACCAGCGTCCTGCCGTCGGAGCTCCAGGCGGCGTCGCGGGGCTGGAAGGGCCCGGTGGAGGTGGTGTCGGGCAGCTCCCGGCCGCAGGCCCCCGGCCGGTCGCGGGCCGCGTCGGGCAGCAGTACCCGGCAGGCGCCGCCAGCCGCGGCGACCAGCAGGATCCCGTTGCGCTCGTCGACCCGGCCGGCGCCGTTCTTGCGGTTGAAGGCGATGGTGGCGCCGTCCGGTGAGAACGCCGGGCTGTCGTCGATGACCTCGCAGGCGCCGGGGCAGTGGGCGGCGCTCAGGTCGCGCTGCCGGTCCAGGCGGTCCAGACGGTCCACGGGCACGGTCCACACGTGCTTGTTGCCCCCGCCACCGTTGATCACCTGGTTGCGGGTGAACGCCAGGGTCGAGCCGTCGGAGGACCAGGTGGGCTGGGCGTCGCCGCCCTGGAGCTGCCCCTCGGGCGGGACGATCACGCCCCGGACTGCGCCGGTGGCGGCGTCCGCGATCAGGATCCGTCCAGGGCCGGAGGCGCCGCCGACCCCGCCGGGGGAGGTCCGGGTGAAGGCCAGGTACCGGCCGTCCGGGGAGAACGTCGGATCGGTGTCCCAGTCCCTGGGGCCGCGGCCCGCCAGCGGGAGCGCCGTCGGGCCGGAGCCGTCGGCGTCCGCGATCCAGATCCGTTCGATCCGCCCGGCCGGCAGGTTCGGTCCGGCCGGCGCGTCCTCGAAGCGGGTCACCACGATCCGGCGGCCGTCGGGCGTGTAGTTCTGCCGCTCGGTCCACGGGTCGTACCCGGCGGCGGGCCGGAACAGCGGGTCCTTCGCCGGATCCGTCTCGGTGTCGGCCGCCGGGTCCTCCTTGAGGACGGTCCGGTTGAGGTCACGGGGGTCGGAGCCGTCCGGCCGGACGTCCTGCAGGGTCACCACGTGCGGGCCGTCCGCCGAGACGCGTTCGACCACCGCGCCACCGCCCTGGAGCGGGCCGAGCCAGGTGGCCGGTCCGACCTCGCGGTCCTCGCTGAGCACCACCTTCGGTTCGTCCTCCGAGAGCGCTCCCACCCGGAAGACGTGGTCCCAGTCGCCCTCACAGCTACAGGTCCGGTCCGGGCTGAGGAAGAGCAGGTCGTTCCCGTCGGGCAGCCAGGCTGCCCCGTGCGTGCGCCACTGGGCCCGCGGGCCCGCCAGCAGCGGCCCGCCGGTGCGCCCGTCGGTCCACCGCAGCCGGGGCCCGTCCGGTCCGGTGGCGGTGTAGGCGATCCGGTCCCGGGTCGCCGGCCCGTCCACCGGGTTCCACACCGGCTCGGTGCCCGCGCCGTCGGCGGGGTCGGAGACCCGGGTGGCGGGCCCGCCCCGAAGCGGCCGGACGTAGACCTGCCGGCCGGCGGCCCGATCGGCGTCGGAGGAGTACGCCAGCCGCGCGCCGTCGGGCGAGACCGTGGGGTGCTCCTCGTTCGCGGGGGTGTCGGTCAGCCGGGTGAGGCCGGTGCCGTCGGTGCGCACCAGCCACAGGTCGCGCTGGGTGCCACCGGCCCCGGCGGGCCGGGCCGCGTCGAAGACGACCGACCGGCCGTCCGGCGTCAGCCGCGGGTTCGCCGCGTCCAGACCGCTGGTCAGGCGGTGCACCGAGCCGTCGGCGGAGCGCAGGTAGACCTGCGGGGCCTGCTCGTCGCGGCGGCTCGCGAAGACCAGCCGGTCGCCCAGGGCGGCGGGCTGGACGTCGAAGTGCGCCGGGCCCTCGCCGAACAGCGGGGGGCTCGTCGTGTCCGTCGCCACCCGGCCGAGGCTCCGGTGGCGGGTACCGGCGTACGCGATCCGGCTCTCCCCGGCATCGGCCGCCGCGGCCCGGGCCCCGGTGCCGTCCGCGGGGGGCCGGTCCCCGGCGCCGCCCGGGCCGGCGGCCGTCGTCACCGCGAGCAGAGGCACCAGCAGCAGCGCCGCACCGGCCCTGCCCCAGCGGTCTCGCCGACGGCCGGAGCCACCCGTGCCCATCACGGTCCACCTCACAGTCCGGTCCAGCATCCATGTCCGACGGTGCCACCCTGCCGGTCCGCGGCCGCGGACCGGCAGGGCCCCGGGGCCGCGCTCGGGGGAAGCACCGGCTGCGCTTTCGGGCAGCCGGTGCCGATCCGGTCAGATCAGCCCGTTGCGCAGCGCGTAGCCGACGGCGTGGGAGCGGTTGCGCAACTGGAGCCGGGTGATGACCTCGTGCAGGACGTTCTTGACGGTCCGTTCGGAGTACGAGGTGTTGCGCGCGATCTCCGCGGTGTCCAGGCCCTCCGACACCAGGCGCAGCATGTCCGCCTCGCGCGGGGTCAGCGTGGACAGGGACGCGGCGTGCGGGTCGAGGGCCGACCGCTGCAGGCTGCCGACGTGGTCGAGGAGCTTCGCGAGCAGGTCGCCGGGTAGGACGCCCTCACCGTTCGCCATCGCCAGGACCAGCCGCAGCAGCCGGTCCTGGTCGGCCTCCGCGCGCCGCAGCACCGCGGTGACTCCGCACTCGATGGCGCGCTGCAAGGCGTCACCCGATTCGAAGGTGCCGACCACGAGTCCGGTGCGGGTGGCGGAGTTGTGGCGCAGCCGGTACAGCAGGGCGGCCGTCTCGTCGTCCACGCTGTCCACGGCGACGAGCGAGACCCGCGCCTCGTGCGCGTCGGCGTCGTCGACCAGTTCTACCTCGGGCCGCTGGCGCAGCTGTTGGACGATCCCGACGTACAGGACCGGGTCCGAGGCGTACACGGCCACGGTGACCCGTCCGCCGGGCTCGCCGGCCGCGGCGTCGTGCGCGGCCCGGGCGTGGGCCGGGCTGTGGGCCGGGGCGCGGCCCTGGGGCGGGACGGTCGGCCGCGTGGTGCCGGTGCCGGACGGGTGGACGGTGCCGATGAGGTCGGTGTGGAGCATGAGGCGTACCTGTTCCATGATGCGTATGAGGGGAGTACTGCGGGGTCCAAAGGCAACAAAGCTCCTGGACACAGGAGTTGGGAGAAGTTCGCGGGGGCATCGCGGCTGCCCGGGGCCTTGCCCCCGCGTCCGTGGAGGTGGGCGGGGCGGCGGCGTAGCGTCGCGGCGTGACGACCCCAGCAGCCACTCCCAGCCCCGGCGCGCCCGGCCTCGACATCCCGTCGGTGACGGTGACACCGGGCGGTACCGCGACCACCAGCCTGACCGTTCGCAACGACGGCGACATCGTCGAGGCGTACCGCCTGGAAGTCGTCGGTGACTGCGCTGCCTGGACGACGGTCGAGCCCGACCGCGTCTCCCTCTACCCCGGCACCTCGGAGACGGTGACCATCCGCCTGGCGCCCCCGCGTTCGCCGCGGGTGCGGGCGGGCGAGGTGCCCCTGGCCGTGCGGGTCCTGCCCACCGAGCACCCCGAGGCGGTCAAGGTCCCCGAGACCACCGTGCGGGTCGAGGGATTCCGGCAGCTTCGGGCCGAGAGCGCCCCCAAGCGCCGCCGCGGCTGGCTGCGCGGACGCTACCGCCTCGCCGTCCACAACGAGGGCAACCGCCCCGTCCAGGTGGGATTCACCCCGGCCCAGCCCGGCGAGGACCTGAAGTTCGACGTCCGCCCCGCGGCTCCGAAGCTGGAGCCGGGTGAGTCGGTGGAGGTGGCGCTGCGGGTCCGCGCCGGGAAGCCCGTGTGGTTCGGGAAGCCGGCCACCTGGCCGTTCACCGTCACCGTGGCGGAGACCGTGGCGGAGACCGAGACGAAGGCCGGGGCCCGGGCCGACGACCCCGGCGAGGACGACCGGGAGCGGCCGCGGCCGGAGGCCGAGTTCGTCCAGATACCGATCTTCCCGACCTGGCTGCTGGCGGCCCTGGCGGCGCTCCTCGCGCTGCTGCTGGCCTGGTTCCTGCTGGTGCGTCCCGCCGTGCGCAGCACCGCGAGGGAGGCCGCCGACCAGGCGGTCCAGCAGCAGTCGACCCCCACCGAGGCGCCGGCCGGCGGCCGGACCCCGGTGGCGACCCCCGGGCAGCCGGGCTCCGGGGCCGGGAGCGCCCTGCCCGGCGCGGGCGCGGGCGGTACCGGTACCGGAGCGGGAACGGGAACGGGAACGGGCGGCGACACCGGGACCGGACCGGGCGGCGGACAGCAGGGTTCGGCCACCATCGACCTGACGACGGCCGGCGGGGAGACCAAGGTCGGCACCTACGTCGTGCCCGTGGGCAAGACGTTCGGGATCACGGACATCGTCGTCGCCAACTTCCAGGGCGACGAGGGCGTCGTGACGATCGGTTTCGGCGACCGCAAGATCACGACGATCGCGCTGGAGACGTTCCGTAACCAGGACTACCACTGGGTCACCCCCATCAGGATCACTGAGAACCAGACCGTGACGGTCCAGGTGACCTGCGCGAAGCCGGGCACTCCGGCCACCGGCGTGCAGGCCCAGGAGTGCCACGAGGTCCTCAACGTGAGCGGCGTGTTGAGCGACCTCAGGTGAACAGATGCCACACGCATGGTCTGTCAGGTTGTCCCGTGAGAAAAGGTGAGCCTCACTCGTTCCGGCCGAAAACCGACGGTTCGGAGGCTGGGAAGGCACCCTGATCGTGACTGTACATTCTCATTTCGGCGGCCCTGGGAAGCTCCGGCCCGGCGTTCGAACGTGAATCTGACGGTCACTCAAATACGGCTGAATCCGATCCCTCCCGGCGCCCGTCCGACCGTTCGGACGCCGGGAGGGGCAGCGGCCGTCCCCGGCGTGTCGGGGAGTACCGAGGGCCGGCCCGTGTCACGGGCCGGCCCTCGCCGGATGCCGGTACGTGTCACGCACCGGTGCGCCTGCGGGCCGTGTCGCCGGCCAGCGTCCGGTCGTGCCGGTACGCCTCCTCCGCCCAGCCCGCCAGGTCGCGCAGCTCGGCCTTGAGCTCGTCCCAGGTCTTCATCAGGGAGCCCATGGTCCGGATCTCGAAGGGGACCATCATGGCGCCCTCCTCCTCGTGCGGGTCGATCTGGTTCATCCCGCCGAACACGCTCTGCTGGGGCACCTGGGGGACGCCCTTCAGCGTCGACTCGGCGAATTCGAGGAGGGTCACCGGGAGGCCGTCGATCTCCCGGGTGGCTTCGTCGCGGAACTCCAGGTTCGCGCTGCCGTCGCCGGGATCCTCCTGGAACTGTGCGAGCAGGTCGACGATCACCTCGCTGTCGTCCCGCAGGAAGTCCTGGAACCCGGGGTCGAGGAGCGCGCGGACGTCCGTGAGCCGGGACCGGGACAGCACGACCGTCAGGTTCTTGATCTGGCCCTGGTCCTGATCCTGCGCGAGGTAGTCGGCCATGGCCGCGACCTGGGTGAAGAACAGCTGGCTGTAGCCGTCCAGGGCGTCCGTCTCCAGCCGCTTGCGCTTGCGCGCCGACTCCCGGCCCTGTTCGTACCGGGCCACGACCTGGCCGGCGAACGTCCTCGCCTGCGAGAGCCGGAACCGGGCGCGGGGGAGCGGCGCCCCCTGGACGTGGGGAGCGGCACCCCGGAGGTGGTCGAAGAACATCGGCATCCCGGCCAGTGGCACACCGACCGAGTAGTGGACGAACAGCCCGTCGCCCATGCCCTGGGCGCCGGCGTAGTTCGGGAAGTCGAGATCCGGGGCGATCCGGGCGTCCTGCCCTGCGGGCAGGATCTCCAGCTCCAGGCCCAGGTCCGCCAAGGGGGTCTTCTCGGTCTCCCGGTAGAACGCCTCGCGCACCGTCCTGATCTCGTCGACCAGCCGATCGAGGGCCGCCGGCCCGGACTCGCTCCCTGTGCCGACCACCGGGACGGCCCCGGTCACGAACTCCACGTTCGAGTAGTCGGCCCCGTTGCGCAACGACCGCTTGTCGGAGACCAGCTTGAAGTCCCCCGCGGTGCTCTGGGCCAGGTCGGTGTCGCCCTCGTACGCCGCGCCACCGGACGTCTCGACGGGCATGTCGATCTCCGTCTCGAACCCCAGCTTCCGTTGCACGGCGGGCCCGCCGTCCCCTGCGGCGCCGCCGCCCGGCTCCGCCCGCCGGACCGCATCCGGCCGACCGGCCGGCCGCGCCATCACGCGTCGCGCGTTGGCCTCGGCGTCGCGTTCGAAGGAGTCACCGGGATCGCTGACCCGCAGCCCGTCCCCCCGGTCGGTACCGGCGACGGCCCCCTTCCGCTGCTGGATCACATGCGTCAGCTCGTGCGCGAGGGTGTGCCGGTCGCCGCCCCCGTGCCCGATGACGACGTCCCTGCCGGACGTGTAGGCCCGCGCACCGATCTCGGCGGCGGACCGCTGGGCGGCCGCGCCGGTGTGCAGCCGCACATCGGAGAAGTCCGCCCCTAGCCGCCCCTCCATCTCCTCGCGCACCGGCCCTTGGAGCGGCCGCCCGGCCCCCCGCAGCACCTCGTGCACACCGGACCGCTGGACAGGGTCCGAATCGTGTGCGCCCCGCCCGCCCCGCGCGATCCGGGCCACGACGGCGTTGCCGATGCTCCGCTGCAGCTCACGGGCCTGCTGCGGGGACATCGCCTCCGCCACGGGCCCGCCCACCCGCGCCTCCCGGGCCTTGCGGTCACCTCCGCCGGCCCGCTCGCCGCCGTTCCCCCTGCGATCGTCCGCCCTCGCGCGCACTGGCCCTCCCGGTCGCCTACCGCTGCCTTGCCTCTTCTCCCTACACCGCCGGCACCCGCCGCTCCCATCCCCGAAAGTGCACCCCCGGGGCCACACCCCCTGCCCGACCCGGGCGATCCCGGGCCGCCCGACTGCCCGGCGCCCTCGCTGGCGAGGGGCGGATCGACGGGTACGGCGCCGTCGTCCACATCTGCCTCGCGGTGACCAGCGCTGACGATCGGTCGGAGGCCGCCCGGTAGCCGGATGCGCCCGGCGAGAGGCGTCGGCCGGCGTCCGCGGCCGACCACGGTGGACGGACTCGGCCAAGGCCGGTTCGGGCCAGCGCCGGCCCCTGGTCCGGCCACCGGCCGGCGGGCAGGCTCTTACTCGACGGCGGCGACGAGCAGCCGAGAGGAGCCGGGACAGCGTCACTGCGGGACGCGCCGGATCCGGACCACACCCGTGTCGTGCGTGTGTCCCGAAGGAGCCCCGCCGTGATCCGCTCCCGCAGCACGAAGGCCGTCGCGGTCACCGCCCCGCTTCCGCCCCGGGTGAGCACCGACGCCACGGATCGGCAGTAGCGGCCCGCTTCGGGCCCCACCCGGACGCCGCCGAACCGGGACGTTCCCACTCTCTGCTCCCACTCCGCACCGCACGCGTGTCCGGCCGGGCCTTGCCCTGTCCGGCGCACGGTCGACGGCGATTCCCTCAGCACCTTCGAAACCTGTCGTGGCCCAACTCCCCGGCGACGGAACATCCGACCGAGCGAACGAAGCTTGCGAACGAAGGAAGCGTTTTCCGATGAAGAAGACTCTGCGCAAGGCCCTGCAACTCCTCGCGGTGAGCGCGGTCCTGGCCGGCGGGACCGTCGCCGCGACGAGCCCCGCGTACGCGGCCCTGCCCGACGTGTCCTGCGGCACGATCTCCTCCGCCGATACCGCCGCCGCCGCCCAGCTGAACCAGCAGCTCACCGGCACCCTGCGGAACGCGATGACCGCGTACCGGATGTCCTGTGCCCGGGCCATCGTCAACACCGTGCGGGCCATCGGCGTGCCGCAGCAGGCCGAGGTCATCGCGATCACCACGGCGATCGTGGAATCCACCCTGCGGAACAACCCGAACATGGAGGACCACGACAGCGTCGGTCTGTTCCAGCAGCGGGCGTCGTGGGGCAGCACCGCGCAGAGGCTCGATCCGGCGACGACGACCCGCAAGTTCATCAACGCGCTGCTCTCGACGTATCCGAACAACTCCTGGACGACCAAGCCGATCGGCGAGGTCTGCCAGGGCGTCCAGCGCTCGGCCTATCCCGACCGCTACCAGTACCAGGTGGCCGACGCGCGGCGGATCGTCGACGCCATCGGCCAGGCCCCCGCAACTCCGGTGGGGATGACGGGCTTTGCGTCGGCCGACTTCAACGGTGACGGGAAGGCGGACCTGGCCGCGGTGGAGGCGGCCACGGGGAAGATGTTCCTGTACCCGGGCACCGGGGTCGGCACCTTCGCTCAGCCGAGCCTGATCGGCACCGGGTGGGACTCGGTCGGCAACGTGACGCCGGGTGACTTCAACGGTGACGGGAAGGCGGACATCGCTGCGGTCGGCGCGGGGGACGGGAAGCTGTACGTCTACCCGGGCACCGGTACCGGCGCGTTCGGTACCCCGTGGTCGGCCGGCACCGGCTGGAACAGTCTGGACAACTTCTCCGCCGGTGACTTCAACGCCGACGGGAGGGCGGACATCGCGGCGGTCGGCACGGGTGACGGGAACCTGTACGTGTATCCGGGTACCGGGACCGGGTACTTCGCGGCTCCGATCAACGCCGGCAACGGCTGGAACAACCTGGACCGTTTCACCGGCGGTGACTTCAACGCCGACGGGAAGGCGGACATCGCGGCGGTCGGCATCGGTGACGGGAGCCTGTACGTCTTCCCGGGCACCGGAACCGGTTGGTTCGCCGCCCCGGTCAGCGCCGGTACCGGTTGGAACATCATCCGCGACCTGGTCGGCGGCGACTTCAACGCCGACGGAAGGACCGACATCGCCGCCGTCCAGGCCCCCCGAGGCGCCGCCGGCACCATGTACCTCTACCCCGGCAGCGGCCAGAACACCTTCGGCACTCGCAGCACCATCGGCACCGGCTGGTAGCCGGCCCGACCCGGTCCCGACAACGGCGTCGGCCCGGCCCGTGATCCGTTCCGGGCCCGGCCCGCGCCCAGCACAGCTCCCCGCTTCCAAGACCTCGGACCTGGAGTTTCCTCATGCCCGCCGCCATCCGCCTGCGCCGCGCCGTCTCCGCGATCGCCGTGGCGAGTGCCGCCGCCGTCGGTGTCTCCCCGCAGCCGGCCCACGCCGCCACGCCAGGCTTTCAGCTTCCCTTCGTCTGCGACCAGAGCTGGACCGGAAGCGTACGCAGCAACCACAATCCGCCGCTGTCCATCGACTGGACGCGTGGCGGCCCCGGCACCACGGTCAACCAGGCCGTGGTGGCGAGCGCGAGCGGCACGGTCAGCCTGGTCTCCAGCGCCGGCAACTACGGCAACCGCATCGTCATCGACCACGGCGGCGGTTGGCAGACCCTGTACGCGCACCTGGCCGGCTTCAACGTCGGCCAGGGCGCACAGGTGGAGGCCGGTGACAAGATCGGTTCGGTCGGCAGCACCGGAAACTCGACGGGGCCGCATCTGCACTACGAGCAGAGGCTCAACGGCACGGTGACCCAGTCCGTGCTCAACGGATCCGCGTTCGTCGACGGCACGACGCTCAGGAGCCGTAACTGCCCGACCACACCGCAGCCCCCCGCCGAGGACGTCGGCATGACGAGCTTCGCCTCGGCCGACTTCAACGGTGACGGGCGGACGGACCTGGCCGCGATGGAGGCCGCCACGGGGACGATGCTCCTGTACCCGGGCACGGGCGTCGGCACCTTCGGTCTGCCGGGTCTGATCGGCACCGGGTGGGACTCGGTCGGCAACGTGACGCCGGGTGATTTCAACGGTGACGGGAAGTCCGACCTGGCTGCGGTCGGCGCGGGGGACGGGAAGCTGTACGTCTACCCGGGCACCGGCACCGGAGCGTTCGGTACCCCGTGGTCGGCCGGCAACGGCTGGAACAGTCTGGACCACTTCGTCGGGGGTGACTTCAACGCCGACGGGAGGGCGGACATCGCGGCGGTCGGCACGGTTGACGGGAACCTGTACGTGTATCCGGGTACCGGGACCGGGTACTTCGCGGCTCCGATCAACGCCGGCAACGGTTGGAACGACCTGGACCGCTTCACCGGTGGTGACTTCAACGCCGACGGGAGGGCGGACATCGCGGCGGTCGGCAAGGGCGACGGGAGGCTGTACGTCTTCCCGGGCACCGGAACCGGTTGGTTCGCGGCCCCGGTCAGCGCCGGCACGGGCTGGAACATCATGCGTGACCTGGTCGGCGGTGACTTCAACGCCGACGGCAGGTCGGACGTCGCCGCCGTCCAGGCGCCTCAGGGGTCCACCGGCGACATGTACCTCTACCCGGGCACCGGCCAGAACACCTTCGGCAATCGCAGCACCATCGGCACCGACTGGTAGCCGGCTCCCCGCACCAGTCTCCGACACCCACCCTTCAGCAGATCGAGGTAGTCAGCCATGCCCAGGACCAGCGTCTTCCGCCGCCCGTCAGTGCTCGCCCCGTTGCTCGCCGCCATGGCCGCCGCCGGCCTGAGCGCACCGCCCGCCCAGGCCGGCTCCTCCCTCGGAGGCCCCGTCAACCGGTCCGAAATCCTGTCGCGCGCCCAGTACTGGGACGCCCAGGACGTCCAGTACAACCAGGGTGCGACGTACGGGGACGGCGACGGACACTCGTACCGCACCGACTGCTCGGGGTTCATCGCGATGGCCTGGCACCTGTCGGCCACCGGCCTCGGCTCGGCGACCACCCAGACCCTCGACAGCCGGTCGCTGACCGCGCGCATCAACAAGAGCGACCTGCGCCCCGGCGACGCGCTGGACAACATCAGCGACCATGTCGTGCTCTTCGTACGGTGGAACAACCAGGCGACCGGGGACTTCACCTACCTCCACCAGTCGAACTCGCGGACCGACATGACCTATGGGAGTGGGAACGTCTACAGCGGAAACATATCGAGCTACCCGGCGAGCAGCTACGTGGCCCTGCGGTACAACAAGGTCGTCGAGGACAACAGCACCCCTCCGCCGGCCACTCCGGTGGGGATGACGGGCTTCGCGCCGGCCGACTACAACGGTGACGGGAGGACCGACCTGGCCGCGGTGGACGCGGCGACGGGGAAGATGTTCCTGTACCCGGGCTCCGGGGTCGGTACCTTCGGTGAGCGGAGCCTGATCGGTACCAGCTGGGACTCGCTGGCCAATATGACGCCGGGTGACTTCAACGGTGACGGGAAGGCGGACATCGCCGCCGTCGGCAAGGGCGACGGGAAGCTGTACGTCTACCCGGGCACCGGCAGCGGCGCGTTCGGCGCGTCCTGGTCGGCGGGCACGGGCTGGAACAGTCTGGACCACTTCGTCGGGGGTGACTTCAACGCCGACGGGAGGGCGGACATCGCGGCGGTCGGCAAGGCTGACGGGAACCTGTACGTGTATCCGGGTACCGGCACCGGGTACTTCGCGGCTCCGATCAACGCCGGCAACGGCTGGAACGACCTGGACCGCTTCACCGGCGGTGACTTCAACGCCGACGGGAGGGCGGACATCGCGGCGGTCGGCAAGGGCGACGGGAGGCTGTACGTCTTCCCGGGTACCGGAACCGGTTGGTTCGCCGCCCCGGTCAGCGCCGGCACGGGCTGGAACATCATGCGTGACCTGGTCGGCGGTGACTTCAACGCCGACGGCAGGTCGGACGTCGCCGCCGTCCAGGCGCCTCAGGGGTCCACCGGCGACATGTACCTCTACCCGGGCACCGGCCAGAACACCTTCGGCAACCGCAGCACCATCGGCACCGACTGGTAGATCCTGATGAGGCACCCGCCGAAACTGCGCGAACCCGCCGGGCCCCGGTCCCGGCGGGTTCCCGCGTCGGGGACGCGCCGCTTCGGCCCGTAGGGGAGGGGTGCGAGGAAGGTCCAGCCGCCCGCGGTTGTGCGTCGGGTGAGGGGCGGGCGGTGGCGGGTGATCGGTCAGGTGCGGCGGGTGGGGAGCCAGCCGTTCTGGACGGCGCGGACGCCGGCTTCGAAACGGCTGCGGGCGCCGAGGCGTTCCATGAGGTCGGTGGCGACGCGACGTGCGGTGCGGGGGGAGACGCCCAGACGCTTGGCGATGGCGTCGTCGGTGTGTCCTTCGGCGAGGAGGCGGACGCAGGCCGCTTCCTGGGCGTTGAGCCCGCGATCGTCGCGGCTGGCCTGTTCGCCGAGCGGCTGGGCGCCGGCCCAGACGTTCTCGAACAGCGCACACAGGGCGACGAGGGTGCCGTGGCCGGTCAGGACCACGGCGCCGGCGGCGGTGTCGTCACCACGCACGGGGATGACGGCGGTGGCGCGGTCGACCAGGATCATCCGGGTCGGCAGCGAGGGCGCGGTGCGTACCCGGCCGCCGCGTTCGGCGAGCCAGTTCACGTACTCCACCGTGTGCGGGCTGTTGCGCACGCTGTCCAGGTAGACGGTGCGCATCCGGATCCCGCGGTCCAGCAGAGCCGCGTCCAGGGGCTTGGCAGCCTCGATGTTCTCCGGCTGCTGGCCCCCGTCCGGGGCGAAGGTCATCACCTCCTCGCGCACCTCACGGGTCAGGGTGGCGAGGCGGTCGCGGATCTGGTCGAGCCCCACCAGTTGCTCGACCCCGGGGTTGCCGGCGGCGGGGCGCAGTTGCGCGTACTCGGCGATGAGTTCGGCGGCGGCGGCGCGGGAGGCTTCGACGCGCATCTGCTGGGCGGCGAGTTCGGCCTGCTGGCGGGCCATCAGGATTTCCATGCCGATGTCGGGGGACACGGCGCGCAGTCGGCCGTGGCGTTCGGCGGAGGGGCGCAGCAGGGCGAGTTCGCTGAGCCGGTCGAGGGCGGTCCTGACGTGGTGTTCGTCCTGGCCGAGGCGGTGCGCGATGGCGGTGACGCCGTCGTCGGGGTGGGCGAGCATCACGCGGTAGACGGCCTCGGCGGCGGTGTCCAAACCCAGTGCGGTCAGCACGTGTCCCCCCAGGGATTCTTCGTACACGCGTTCAGCGAATCATGTCACAGCGTGCTCCTGGAATGGACGGGTCAGGGGGAAGGCTGGACGGTTCCGGCCGGGGCCCGAACCGTCCAGGTTTTTCCCCTGTATGGGAATTGCCCGATTCGGCACCCTCGTTCCATGTACCTGGTTCATGTCTCCCTGCAGGCCCCCGCGGGCCCCGCCGAGCTGCCCGACGACGCCCGTGAGCTGCTGCTGGCCGCCGCCGAGGAGGGGATCGAGCACGTCAGCGTCCACGCCGGTGCCGTGCCGCACCCCGTGCTGGGGGTGTTCGTGCTCGCCGACCGTCTGGAGGACGCCGAGCAGCGTGCCCAGACGTTCTGCCGGCGGGCGGTGGCGGTGTCGCCGGGGCTCACCGGCTGGCGGGTGCAGTGTGGGCAGGTGCCCCTGGTCGCCGCCTTCCACGAGCGGCTGCCGGCCGATCCCGGCCCCGCTGGCCGGAACGGTCCAGGGACGATTCCGTCCACCTGAATGCCCTTCCACCTGCCCTGAGCTGCGGCGAAGCTAGTGACTGCCGCCAGGGAGCACCGCTTCCGGGCGGCAGGCCGGACGAAGCGTCACCGCGGGACGCGAGCCGGATCCACGCCGCCGCCGCCCCTTTTCTTCCGAAGGACACCGCCATGCTTCGTACCGCCCTCGCCAAGGCCGCCGCGGTCTCCGCCCTCGCCCTCGCCGCCGCCGCGGTGGCTTGCTCGCCGGCACTGGCCTCCGACACCGACGGTGCCACGCCGATCGCTGTCACCGCCACCGCCACCCCGCAGCCCACCGCCACCCCGGCGGACAACATGATCTGGGGCTGACCGCCCGGCCGCCCGCGGCCCTGCACCGGGAACCTGCCGCCGCACCCGCGCTCCGTGATGCGGCGGCCCGACCGGACAGCCTGCCTTCCGTCGGGCTCCGTGCCCCGCAGGCGAGGGCGCTGCCCGTGCGGGCGCCGGCTCTCGCCGAGGCCGCCCCGGGCGGCACCGCCCGCCACGCCGGGCTCCCGGGGCCGTCGCGTGCGACGACTTCGGCCGGGACGGCACGGCCTTCACCGGCATCCTCGGCCGGGGGCCGAGGGCGTCGGCCGGTCTGCGGTGGACGACCTCGGCCACCGACTCCCCGTCGGCGCTGAGGGCTATCGGCTCCGGTGAGGAGTATTCAGTGAACGGCCGCTCATGCCGTGCTCCGATTCCCGGGTCGCCGTGCGTGCACCGTGGGTGAACACCGCTGTCGCGGCCGTCAACGGGTGGTCAGGACTCGAGGTCGTAGGCCACGGTGACCGGGGCGTGGTCGGACCAGCGTTCGGCGTGGGTGTCGGCGCGTTCGACGCGGGCGTCGGTGGCCTTGGCGACCAGGCCGGGGGTGGCGACCTGGAGGTCGATCCTCCAGCCGGTGTCGTTGTCGAAGGCGCGGCCGCGGTAGGACCACCAGGTGTACGGGCCGGTGCCGTCGGGGTGGAGGCGGCGGACGACGTCCACGTAGCCGGCCTCGTCGAAGACGCGGGAGAGCCAGGCGCGCTCCTCGGGGAGGAATCCGGCGGACTTCTGGTTGGCCTTCCAGTTCTTGAGGTCCTCGGGGCGGTGGGCGATGTTCCAGTCGCCGCAGACCACGACCTCCCGGCCGTCCGCGGCGGCCCGGGTGCGGAGGGCGCCGAGGTGGGTGAGGAATTCCGCCATGAAGCGTTCCTTCTCCTCCTGGCGTTCGGTACCCACTTCGCCGGAGGGGAGGTAGAGGCTGGCCACGGTCAGGCCGGGGAGGTCGATTTCGAGATATCTGCCCGAATTGTCGAATTCCTCGGAGCCGAAGCCGACCACCGTGCGGCTCGGCTCCCGGCGGGAGAGCACCGCGACGCCCGCCCGGCCCTTGGTGGCGGCCGGGGCCCAGGCCGCGTGCCACCCGTCCAGGTCGCGCAGCTCGACCGGCAGCTGCCCGGGCTCGGAGCGCACCTCCTGCAGGCAGATCACGTCCGCCTCGGTGGCGGCCAGCCACTCGATGAAGCCCTTCTTGGCCGCAGCCCGGATTCCGTTCACGTTCACACTCGTCACCACGATCACCCGAGCAGCCTACCGAGAGGCCCGGGCGGGGGTGTCATCCGACGCGTCCGCTTGCGGAGCTGTCGTGAACGCGCCATGAAACTGTGCGGCAACCACGTCGAGCGCCGCCATTGGTCTTGACCATCTCCCGGCACAGCCCCTAGTGTCACTTACTGCAAGGACCTTTAATAAAGAAGGACGGAAAAAGCCCGCTCTCCCACCTGCCGCAACAGCGGACAGCGGGCCGGATCCGCCCTCTTTCCGCAGACTGAAGAGAACAGGGTGGAGGACGCGGTGGGGACGACAGGGCAGCTCACGGCCGTACCGGAACCGAAGTACTGGCACCTGCGCACGGTGCTGCTCCGCGCCATCGACACGGAGTTCTCCACCGGTCAGATCCTCCCCAACGAGCGCGAGCTCGCCGCCCGCTTCGGCGTCGCCCGGGCCACCCTGCGGCAGGCGCTCGACCAGCTGGAGCTGGAGGGCCGCCTGGTCCGCCGGCGCGGCATCGGCACCCTGATCGCCGCCCCCCGGGTCGGCGTGCCGGTCAACCGGCAGGAGGAGGGCTGGCCCGGCGCCCCCCGCAGCCAGGCGTGGCGCACCGTCGACTGCACCACCGCCCCGGCCGCCGGCCGGCTGGCCGTGGCGCTCGGTGTCCCGGAGGGCGCCACCGTCCACACCGTCCGCCGGGTCCGCCTCGTCCAGGGGCAGACCGTGGCGAGCGAGTCGCTGCACGTGCCCGCCGCCGCGCTGCCGCACCTGCCCGGCTTCCGGGCCGAGAGCGACCGTGCCCGCTCGGTGCTGCGCCAGCTGGAGCGGCTGGAGGTCGACGGAGAGTCCCGCTCGGTCGAGCTGGGCGTCGCCGAGGCCGGCGAGGCCGCGCTGCTGGAGCGCCCGCCCGGCTCCCCGGTCCTGGTGATGACCACCCAGTACGCGGCGGCCGGCCGCCTGGTCGCCCTCGCGGTCTCCACCTACCGGGCCGACACCTGCAAGCTCACCTTCGGCGAGACCGGACTCGTCGAGGTCACCCCGGTCGGCGCGACCCCGGTCGGTGCCGCCGCTTCCTGAACCATTCCCGGAAAACCCTCAGGCCCGGGCCCGGACGCTCCCACAGGCGTCTTGGCCCGGGCCGTTTTTGTGCCGCGGCGACCACCGCGGTCCGCCCCGGCCCGGCCGCCGCGCCGACCCCCGCCCCGCCGGTCGCGGAGTTGTCACGGGTTCCTGAACGGGAGGGAACCGTTCGGGGGCACCCCTGGGCTTGTGGCACAAGGATCGGTAGGTTCCGAACGATCTCTGTGCAACCCGAGCGCTCCGTGAGACCCGAGCGTTCCGGGCAACCCAAGCGTCCGGCGATCCTGGGGTGGGGCCGTGAACTCGCACTGGTACGGAAAGATCGGCGACGGCCCGGCCGCGCGTCGTGTCGCACAACTGCTCATCCTGGCGCTGGTCGCCGTCGGTCTCGGCATCCCGCCGGCCGCCGCCTGGGCCGCGCCCAAGGACCGCGCGGTGGTCTCCGCACCGCTGCCGCCCGGCCGGGTGAGCGCGGATCCGCGCACCCCCGAGCCGCCGCCGACGCAGGTGCCGGCCGCCGACGACAGCCCGCTCGGGCAGGAGCGCGCCCGGATCGCCGCCGAGATCAAGGCGGCCGACGCGCCCCGCAAGCCCGCCCCCGGGCCGGCCGCGGCGCCGGACGCCGAGGAGCACCGCAGGAAGCTCGACGAGCTGGCGGCCCGGCAGGCGCTGCCCGAGTACCGCATCCCGCAGCCCGAGGTGGACGACACCGGCAAGCGGCGCCGCTCGCCCGCCGGCCCGGCCCCGCTGACCCTGGAGCAACTGGCCGCGCCGAAGGCGGAGACGGCACCGAAGGCGGAGGCGGCCCCGCAGGCACCGGCGCAGACCACCGCCCAGTCCTACGGAGCCACCTACCAGATCGGTCAGCTCCAACTGGCCCCCCGCTACGACGCCATCGGGTACCTGCAGCTCACCGTCGCCAACACCTCGAACTTCACCTGGACCCCCGCCGGCCAGCACCTCGGCCTGCACCTGTACCGGTCCGACCAGACCCTGGTGAACTACACCGCCTCGTTCACCGCCCTGCCGTTCGACGTCGCCCCGGGCCAGTCCGTCACGCTCAGCGCCGTCATCCCCTTCCTCGGGGCCGGGAACTTCCTGCTGGTCTACGACATGGCGGACCGGACCAACGGCGCCGGCTTCTTCTCGTCCCACGGAGTGCCGGCCTCCCAGGCCGCCGCGCTGACCGTGCCGCACTACGCGCCCACCGCGAGCGACGGCTGGCCCGCGGTCGGTGCGACCGTCTCCACCCGCACCCCGACGGTCTCCGCCTTCGTCGGTGACGACGGCACGACGCAGACCTCGGCCGAGTTCCAGATCTGCCCGACCAGCGACCCGGCGGTGGGCGGCTGCTGGGGCTCCGGCATGGTCAACGTCGCCGCACACCCCGGTGCCTTCGGGACGATCGCGAGCTTCACGCCGCCGGCCGACGCGCTGCGCTGGAACACCGCCTACTACTGGCGGGTCCGCGTCCAGGACGCCGGCTACACCTCGCCGTTCAGCGAGATGAGCATGTTCGCGGTGGTCGTCCCGCCGCCGAACGACGCCGCCCACCTGGGCCTCGACCCGGGCGCCCTGGACGACACCGGCGTCAACCTCTACCTCGGCAACTACACCCGCCAGGAAACCGACTTCGACCTCCCGCAGCCGGGCATCGGACTCCAGGTCAAGCGGACGTACAACAGCGCCGGCTCCACCAACGGCTCGTTCGGGATCGGCTGGACGTCGATCTGGGACATGGGCCTCACCGACGCGGGGAACGGCATCTCCACCCTCGCCCTGGAGGACGGCCGGAAGGTCAACTTCGGCCGGAACCCCGGGGGCGCCCTCGTCCCGGAGTTCGGCGGCAGCGGGTTCGGCGAGTGGGTGGACGCCGGCCACCTGCGGATGAGCGGCATGGACTACTACCTGGGGGACAGGGTCCGCCAGATCACCCGCCAGCAGGGGGCCGGAAACCTGCGGCTGGACCGCGACTACGTGGGCTCGCAGCTCTCCACCTCGCAGCTCAACCTGGCGTCGTCCGACCGCCGGCTCTTCCTCAACTGGGACAACCGGGGCCACGTCACCTCGGTCTCCACCAGCTCCCGGCACTTCGAGACCGGCGCCGTCACCTGGTACTACACCTACACCGGCGACTACCTGACCAAGGTCTGCGACCCGGGCGGCAACTGCACCGCGTACACCTACGAGACGTCCCGGGCCGGCGGCCCCAACCGGCTGGTCAAGGTCCAGAAGGCCCGCGCGGAGAACGTCACCACGGTCGCCTACGACGGCAACCTGGTCCAGCACGTGGGCAGGGCCGACAACGCCGCCACCAGCGTGGACAATGGCTGGACGTACGACCGCACCACCGACACCAGCGGCCCGACCCCCAGCCTGGTCGTCCACCGCACCGACCCGCGTGGCATCCACACCTACTACCAGTACAACCAGGAAGGCCAGTTGGCCTACCGCTGGTACGGCACACCGACGCCGCCACCCGGCCGGACCCGGATGTTCGGGTACGACGCCTTCGGGCACCTCACGTCCGCCGTCGACGAGAACGGCAACGTCGTCCGGTACGGCTGGAACTTCGGCACCAACCAGCTGACCACCACCACCCGGTACCGGACCGCGCTGGAGCCGCTGACCGAGCGGACCACCTACTACGGCAACGGCGACTGGGCCGGTGACCCGCGCAACGGCGTGCCGCTGGAGGTCACCGACGCCAACGGCCACACCACCACCCTGACCTACAACACGGCCGGCAGCCGGCGCACCGAGACCGGACCGGCCGGCGGGGTGACCACCACCACCTGGGCCTGCCAGGAGGTGCTCAGCCCGCCCAACGTCAACTCCACCCCGCAGTACAACGGTTCGACCTGCAACGTCCCCGTGTCGGTGACCGACCCGGCGGGCCGGGCCACCACCTACGGCTACACCCACCGCGGCGACCAGTCCCAGGTCACCACCCCCGCCGGGCAGATCCTCAACACCTTCTTCGACGACCTCGGCCGGGTGGTCCGGCGCACCGTCGCCGACGCCGCCCACCCCGACGGCGTGGCCACCGCCTACACCTACGACAAGGCCGGCCGCCTGGCCACCGAGACCGGCGCCGCCGTGACGAACCCGGTCACCGGCGTCACCCACCAGGCCCGCACGACCTACGCCTACGACCCGGACAACAACCTGGCGAGCCGCACCGTCACCGACCTCACCGCGCAGGCCCAGGGCGGCGACGCGCCGCGCACCACCACCTACGGCTACGACGCGCAGGACCGGCTCACCACCGTCACCCAGGACGGCGTCACCACCAAGCGCGTGACGTACGACCAGCTCGGCAACGTCACCGACACCTGGAGCCCGAACGGCGCGCACTACGTCTACGGCTACGACACCAACGGCCGACTCACCGCCGTCGACCTGAAGAACTTCGTCGACGACCCCGCCGCCAACTCGCCGCCCCGCAGCGTCCGGCTGCAGACCTTCGCCTACGACGCCGGCGGCCGTCTCGCCGCAGCCACCGACGCCATGCAGCACCTGGTCACGTACACCTACACGGCCGACGACCTGGTGCTCACCGAGACCTACTCCCTGGTGAACCAGGCGGGCACGAGCACCCGCGAGATCACCCTCCACACCTTCACGTACGACAAGGCCGGCAACGTCGTCAAGGACGTCCGAGGCAGCGGTCCGACCGCCCGCACCACGACCTACGCCTACGACGCCGCCAACCGCCTCACCACCACCACCGCCGACCCGGGCGGCCTCGGCCGGACAGCCACCAGCGCCTACGACACGGCCGGGCTGGTCACCGCGACCACGATCAGCGACGGCACCCGCACCGAGACCCGCGAGAACGTCTGGGACCAGACCACCGGCCAGCTCGTCCGCACGCTCGTCCGGCCCGACGCCGGCACCGCCCTGGTGACCGGCTTCCGCCGGGACACCCAGGGCCGGGTCCTCGCCACCACCGACCCGCGCGGCATGCCGCAGCCCGGCGCCCCCGGCCAGGCCGACCCGGCGTACACCACCACGCACGGCTACGACCTGCTCGGCCGGCTCTCCGCCACGAGCACCCCCGCGACCCCGGTCGAGGACGGCACCCCCGGCGCCGCCCCCGCCGCCCAGCAGGCCACCGGCACCCGGGGCTACAACACCTTCGGCGAACTGACCGACGTCCGGGACGCCACCGGCCTGGTCACCCGCTACCTCTACGACAAGCAGGGCCACCGGACCGAGGCCAGGCTGCCGGCCTACACCCCGCCGGGCGCGGGCACCGCGCTGAACCCGGTGCGGAAGTGGACGTACGACGCGGACGGCAACACCACCTCGGCCACCGACGCGCTCGGCCGCACCACCACCTTCACCTACGACCTGCGGGACCGGCTCGTCCGCACCACCCTCCCGCCGGCCGCCCCGGGAGCCACTCCGGGCGTCACCGTCGTCGCCCGTGACGACAACGGCAACGTCCTGTCGGTCATCGACCCGTCCGGCGCCCAGTCCCTCGCCGTCTACGACGGCATGGACCGACGGCTCTCCGCCACCTCGGTGGTCCGCAACGGCACCGCCACCCCGGACCGGTACACCACCACCTACACCTACGACGACTTCGGCGACGTGCTCTCCGAGACCCTCGGCGACACCTCCACCGGCTACACCTACGACAAGCTCGGCGAGCTGACCTCCAGCACCCCGGCGGGCCGCGGCACCACCCGCTACGCCTACGACCTGGCGGGCCGCGTCTCGACCGTCACCGACCCGCTCGGCCGCACCTCCACCACCACGTACGACCTGGCCGGCCGGGCCACCGCCACGTCGGCCGCCGACCAGGCCGGCACCGTGCTCACCCGGACCGGCTACGGCTACGACGCCGCCGGGAACGTCGTCACCCTCACCGACCCCGGCGGCCAGGTCTGGCGCACCGCGTACGACGCCCGCAACCAGGCCACCTCCTTCACGGACCCGCAGGTCCGCCCCGGCGACGCCGCGTCCGCCCCGGTCACCGGCCTCGGCCACGACCTGCTCGGCCGGCTCACCCGGATCACCGACGCCAACGGCAACGCGACCCACCAGCGGTACAACACCCTCGGCCTGGCCGAGGCGCAGTCCCTGCCGGCCGTGCCCGCCGACCAGTCCGCCGCGGACCGGACCACGACCAGCGCCTACGACGCGGCCGGACAGCCCGTCACCGTCACCGAACCTGGCGGCGTCCGCAGGGCGTTCACGTACGACGGACTCGGCCGGACGGTCGCCGAGAACGGCACCGGCGGCGACGCCGACGCCTCCCGCGCGTTCGGCTACGACCTCGCCGGCCGCATCACCTCCGCCTCCGCGCCCGGCGGTACCCAGACGTTCGCCTGGGACGACCGCGGGCTGCTGAAGGGCAGCCAGGGCCCGCTCGGCACCAGCGCCTACACCTACGACACCGCGGCCCGTCCGCTCACCGAGACCGCCCCCGGCGGCGCCCGCGTCACCTACACGTGGAGCGGCAACGACGACCTCGGCACCGTCACCGACAGCCTCTCCGGCCTCACCCGCACCCTGACCCACGACCTGGCCGGCCAGGTCACCACCGAACAGCGCCGCTCGGGCCAGACCGCCGGCCCCACCCGCACCCTCGGCCACGACGGGCTCGGCCGGATCACCACCGACACCGTCACCGACCCGACCGGCCACGTCTCCACCCAGCTCACCTACAGCTGGGACCCGTCGGGCCGCATGCTCACCAGCGGTTCCACCGGCACCGCCGACCCGCACGGCGAGCAGTACGGCTACGACCCGGCGGGCCGCCTCACCCGGACGCACAACACCACCGCCGCCACCGGCACCGACTACACCTGGGACGCCGTCGGCAACCGCACCTCCGTCGTCGACTGGACCGGCACGCCCGCGCAGCACACCACCACCGGGACCACCACGGCCGCCTACGACCCGCGCAACCGCCTGACCGGCACCACCGCGCCCGACGGCTCCACCACCGCCTACACGTTCACCCCGCGCGGCACCCTCGCCACCGCCACGACGAAGAACGCGTCCGGCGCCGTCACCGGCTCCTCCACCAACCGCTACGACGCGCTCGGCCGGCTGACCGGCGTCGACGGCCGCTCCTACGCCTACGACGCCCTCGACCGGCTCACCGCCGCGACCGCCGGTGGCGCCGCTGCCGCCGCGTTCACCTACCCCGGCCTCGCCAAGGAGCCCGACTCCGACGGCAGTTACGCCTACGCCCGAACCCTCGACGGCACCCCGCTCGCGGCCGCCCCCGCGGGCGGCGGCACCGCCCGCACCCTGCTCACCAACGCCCACCACGACGTCCTCGGCACCACCGACACCGGCAGCGGCGCGCTGGCGGCCGGTCGCTCCTACAGCGCCTTCGGCAAGCGCACCGCCTCCTCCGGCAGCGCCCCCGACCTCGGGTACCAGGGCGGCTGGACGGATCCCGCCACCGGCCGGGTCCACGCCCAGGCCCGCTGGTACGACCCGGGCACCGGTACCTTCACCTCCGCCGACGACCGCGTGCCCGGTCTCGGCTCCGCCGCCGCCACCAACCGCTACGCGTACGGCAACGCCGACCCGGTCGGCAACTGGGACCCGAGCGGCCACTTCAGCATCGGCGGGTTCAACATCAGTGCGGGCGCGATCACGTCCGGGCTCCGGGCCCTCGCCGGTGCGGGAGCGGCCGTCGTGGAGACGGCGCTCAGTGCGGGCGCCGTCGCCGCCGAGACGGTCGCCGTCGCGGGCGGCGAGATCATCGCCGCCGGTGCCACGGTCGCCGAGGCGGCCGGCGCGGCCGCCCTCTGCAGCGTCGGCTGCGTCGTCGCGCTCGTCGTCGGCACCATCGTCGTGGTGGCCGTCGCCGGCTACCTCATCTACGAGCTGGTCAACGCCGACGGCAGCCTGACCCCGGTCTCCAACGGCACCGGCGCGAGCCCGCAGGCCGCGACCGACCCGGGCACCAGCGGCGTGCCGAAGGCGGTCGGGGTCACCGGCACCGGTACCGGCAAGGGCACCGGAACGGGTAAGGGCACCGGCACGGCCAAGGGCACCGGCACAGGCACCGGAACGCAGCCGCCCAAGCCCCGGCCCACACCGCCCCCGCCCCCGTACCTCACCGGCACCACCCGGGCCGTCACCCAGGACGTCCGCACCGAGGTCAGCCACTGGTGGGACGATACCTACCTCTACACCCGCACCGACACCTGGATCACCGACACCACCTTCATCACCTCCCACTACTCCGACGGCTCCTGGACCAAGAGCGGGCCGCAGGTCAGCATCCGGCACCTCTGGGAGACGCTCAGCCGGCTGCTGATCGACTTCTCCGACCCCGTCCAGCTCCCCACCCCGCTCGACAGCGGCAGCCCCGACCCGCACATCGACAACCCCGCCGATCCCGGCGCGGGCTGCGGCACCGGAGGGACCCTCGACGCCTGCGCCGACTCCCAGGCCGCCGGCCGTCTCCCGCTCGGCGCCCTCGACGGGACGCCGCGCACCGACGACGCGGGCAGGGGCGGCAAGAAGCCGCCGACGGTCGACGCCCCGTCCTGCGACGGGTACCCGGAGGGGGAACCGGGTGACAAGGACGATCTGCCCGATGTCGCCCGCCTCCCCGATCTCTCCGGGAAGACCCTGGCCGAGGCCGACGTCCTCGCGGTCGCCGGCGGGTTCACCTACCGCTCGACCTCGCCTGGCGGATACGTCACCTACGACGGCAGCAACGGAAGTAAGCTGACCATTCGGCTGAGCGACGGGCGGGTGACGCGGACAACGGTCGTCGACCGCGGGCCCCGCATGAAGAACCGTCCGCAGCGCTGGGATCAGAACGGGGACAAGACCCAGCTGCACGATCACGGAGAGAACATTGCCTGCGAGTAGTGACTTTGCGGTCTATTGCGGGAGGGTCTCGGAGATCCTCCGTTCCCTGGACGGGCACTTCATCGAAAGGTTCCTCGTCGACAGCTCACGGGAGGGAGGCGGCGTGGACGTCTTCCTCCGGTACGGCCCCGAACGCCCCGACGCCATCGTGTCGATGACGGGCATCGTGTACGTCTCGGCCGGGAACTTCCTCGACCTCGCCGGCGCCTTCGTCGACGAGATCACCCTGACCCACATCCCCTCGGACCAGCCGGAGTGGCCCGAGGGGCTGCCACCGCTCGGCCCCCGCTCCCCGGCGGGTCCCGGGGAGACGGCGTGGCTGTCCCTCGTGGGGCCGATGTACATCCAGGTGGTGGCGCGGACCGTCTCGGTCGCCCTGTCCCAGGTGCCCGAGAACTGAGTTCCGTGACCGGCGGCTCGACGAGCGGGGTTCGGAGCTCGCGATGATCAGCCCGGAGCACGGCACCTGGGCGGAGACCGTCGTGAGTGTTCCGCCCGAGGCGGGCCCGCTACCCGTGGCGTTCGTCCGCCGGGCGCTCGACGAGGCGCAGCGGCGGCTGGAGGTCTGAATCCGGGAACCCCCGAGGTGCGAACGGATCGGCGTCGGCGGGACTCACCCCGCCGACGCCGTCGCCGTTCACACGCGGGCGGGGGCCGCCGGGTCCGTGGCCGGCGGGTTGACGGCGAAGAGCTGTTCCTCGACCTGATCGAGGGCCACCCGGAGGGCGCCCATGGCGACGACCTCGGAGCCGAGGGCGGCGAGGGCGACCTCGGGCGCGCGCAGCGTGAACTGGGCGAGGCGCTGGCGCAGCGGGTCGAGGACGCCGTCGAGGCCGGCCGCCCAGCCCCCGACCACCACCAGCTGGGGGTCGATGGCGAGGACGAGGGCGGCGACGCTCTGGACGAGCCGGGTGAGGAACCGGTCCATGGCGACCTGCGCGACCTCGTCGCCCTCGCGGGCGAGCTTGAGGACCCGGGCGACGGCCGCCTCGTCGAGCGGGTTGAGCGGCTTGCCGGTGGTGGAGAGGAGGCGCTCGGGAGTGACCTCCTGGCCCAGCAGGTGCAGGGCGCCGATCTCGCCGGCCGCGCCGCCGAAGCCGCGGTGCAGCCGGCCGTTGATGAGGGAACCGGCGCCGGGGCTGAGGCCGGCCATCACGAAGACCATGTCGTCGGCGCCGACCGCGGCGCCCTGCCAGTGCTCGGCGATGGCGGCGAGGTTGGCGTCGTTCTCGATGAGGACCGGGCAGCGGAACGAGCGCCGGAGGCGGGCGCCGAGGTCGAGGCCGGTCCAGCCGGGCATGGCGGTGCCGAGCTGTACGGTGCCGTCGCGGTCGACGATGCCGGGGGTGCCGACACCGACCGCCCACAGGTTGTCCCGGGAGACACCGGCCTTGCGCAGCACCTCGGCGACCACCGACCGCACGGCGGTGAGCCGCTCCTCCGCGTCGAGGGTCTCCTCGACCGGCCGGAAGTGGCTGCCGACCACCTCGCCGGTGAGGTCGGCGAGGATGATCCGGATGTCGTGGACGCCGATCTCGATGCCGAGGATGTGCCCGGCCTCGGCGCGGAACCTGAACCAGCGGGCGGGCCGCCCGCGCCTGCCGCCGCCGGGCTGGCTGCCGTTCTGCGGCTGCTCGACCTCGGCGACCAGGCCGGTCTCCACCAGTCCCTCGATCACGCCCTCGACCGTCGGCCGGGAGAGTCCGGTGTCGCCGACCAGCTGAGTGAGGGTCACAGCGTGGCCGGCGCGTAGCGCCCGGAGGGTCACCGCGGCGTTGATCCGCCGCAGTAGTGAGGAGTCGCCACCGGTGAGTCGATCCGCCAAGACGCTGCCCTTCGCCGTTCGCGCGACTGCCCTGGCGCGCGTACCGAGTACGCGGGCACCACCGACCGGCCCGCGCGAGTCCGCCGCCCGGCAGGCCGGCAGGGCAGCGCTGAGCCGCCTGCACCGGGCCGGATGGCATGTGCCGGATGCTACCCGTGCCCGGCCCCGGGGAGCGAGCATCTTCGCAGCTCACCCAGGCTTCGGTATCGAAATGGTACGCATCGGGTGGCGGTGCGTGATCCGGGTTGCGCCGGGCACCTCTCGGGGCACG